>JALUZN010000244.1 GCA_027011835.1 Draconibacterium sp.
AGAATCGCCTGGCATCGTACGCCGGGCCTCATGCTCTTGTATGGGCACGCCCGGGATACGAAGATGCAGGCATTATTGTGTAAATGCGTTAAATCAAAGTATTTAGAAATGAAAAAATATAGGTTTAGTTTTTTTCTAGCATTAGTAATAATCTTGTCAGCCAATACTATTTTTGGGCAAACTACGCTTGCCGAAAAATTGGGTTTCGAAAAAAATGCTAAACTATTGATTATACATACTGATGATGCCGGAATGTGTAATTCTCAGAATATAGCTACCGAGGCCGCTTTCGATAAAGGAGCAATCTCTTCAACAAGCATAATGATGCCTTGCCCATGGAGTGATGATTTTATCGCATGGGCATTAAAACATCCTGATGCTGATGTTGGAGTTCATCTAACGCTTACTGCCGAATGGGTGCATTATCGTTGGAAAGGTATTCTTCCGGCTGATAAAATCCCATCGCTTCTTGATAAGGATGGCTACCTGCCTCGTTTAGCTGAAGAAGTGGTAAAACACGCAAACTTAAAAGAAGTTGAGTCAGAACTCAGGGCTCAAATAGAGCGTGCAATAGCACTTGGAATAAAGCCAACTCATCTCGATTCGCACATGGCAACAACCCTAAAAACGCCGGAATTTATTCGCCTCTTCTTAGATTTGGGTTACGAATATAAAATACCGAATTTACTTTCCAGATATATGGCGAATAAGTATCATCTGTTGCAAGATGAAAAATACAGGAATAGGCTTTTTGTCGATAACCTTGTTTTCTTAAATGGGCAGCCTGCCGAGAAGTGGGAAAAAGAGTATGGAACGATTATTAAAGAAATGAAACCCGGCTTAAATCAGCTGATTTTACATGCAGCTTTCAATAATATCGAGTTGCGGTCAATTATATTAGATCATAAAGTAACAAACCCGGAATGGCGACAAAATGATTATGATTTTGTGACATCAGAGTTGTTCCACTCAATGCTTAAAGAGTATAATATTCATGTAATTACATGGGGCGATATACAAAAAGTACTATATAAATAGAACTATTATTAAATTAAAATATTTAGAAAATGAAAAATTATAGATTTGGTTTGTTTCTGGCATTGGTATTTTTTTCAGCCAATACTATTTTTGCGCAAACTACAATTGCCGAAAAACTGGGTTTCGAAAAAGATGCTAAACTATTGATTATACATGCCGATGATGCCGGAATGTGCAATTCTGAAAACATGGCTACCGAGGCCGCTTTCGATAAAGGAGCAATCTCTTCAACAAGCATAATGATGCCTTGCCCATGGAGTGATGATTTTATTGCCTGGGCATTAAAACATCCTGATGCTGATGTTGGAATTCATCTAACACTTACTGCCGAGTGGGAGCATTATCGTTGGAAAGGCATTCTTCAGTCTGATAAAATTCCTTCACTTCTCGACAAAGATGGCTACCTGCCTCATACCTCTGCCGAAGTAGTAAAACAAGCAAACTTGAAAGAAGTTGAGGCAGAACTCAGAGCACAAATAGAGCGTGCAATAGCACTCGGTATTAAACCATCACATCTCGATACTCACATGGCTGTCCCTTTACTATCATCAGAGCTTATACATCTTTATATTAAACTTGGCAAAGTATATAATATACCAGTTATGCTCTCCAGACGAATGGTGAATAAGTATGATCTGTCAGAAGAAGAATACTCAAAAGTGACATCGGTTATTGAAAACTTACTTTTTTTAAAAGGATTACCCTCTGACAAATGGAAAAAAGAGTACCGCCCCTTATTCGAAAACATGAAACCCGGGTTAGGCCAATTAATATTTCATTTGGCTTTTGATAATGAAGAAATTCAGGCAATAACTGTTAACCATACAGTAGCTAACTCTACAAGTCGTCAAAACGATTATGATTTTATAACATCAGAGTTGTTCCAATCGATGCTTAAAGAATACAATATTCATGTAATTAAATGGGGCGATATACAAAAAGTATTATATAAATAAGACTATTAAAAACAATAAGAATATGTGGACAGAAGAAAAATTAAATGAGGTAATGTCAACTCCCTCTGAAAAGTTAGTTGAAGATATTAAAAAGATCAAAGGCGATATAATGATCTTGGGAGCCGGAGGTAAAATGGGGCCTACATTGGCCATACTTGCAAAAAATGCAATAAAAAAAGCAAACCTAAATAAACGTGTAATTGCCGTATCACGTTTTTCCGACCCTATTGCAAGAGATGTTTTGGAACGTAATGATGTGGAGATAATAGCATGCGATCTTATGGAAGATGGTGTAATAGAACAATTGCCGGACGTCGAAAATGTTATCTATATGGTAGGTCGTAAGTTTGGTACAGAAAAAGATGTAAATCTCTCCTGGGGTATGAATACCTGGCTGCCTGTTCTGGTTGCAGAACGTTTTAAGGACTCTAACATTCTCATGTTTTCTACAGGTGGTGTTTATGGACTTGCACCGGTATTTGATGGTGGAAGCCTCGAAACAGATAATATTTCTTCAGCCAGTGGCGATTATGTTATGTCTGCCATAGGGCGCGAGAGAATGTTTAAATTTGGGTCAGAAAAATATGGCACTAAACTTTTTATTTATCGTTTAACTTACGCAATCGATTTACGTTATGGCGTAATTTACGATATTGCAAACCGCGTTATAAATGAAAAACCTATTTCGCTTAAAACATCACTTTTTAACTGTATATGGCAAGGAGATGCCAATGAGATTGCCCTGAGGGGTTTGCTTCATGCTGACAATCCGGCCGTAACTATGAATATTACCGGTCCCGAAGCCGTTTCGGTTAAATATGTTGCAAAAACAATTGGGGAGTTAGTTGGTAAAAAACCTATTTTCGAAGGAGAAGAGAGCGTACAAAGCTCTATTCGTAATGCCGGAAAAGCTATCGAAACATTCGGGTATCCTACCGTAGCAATCAATACATTAATAAAATGGACAGTTGAGTGGATCCAATCAGGTGGAAGAGATTTGGGTAAACCAACTCATTTTGAAGAGAGAGAAGGAAAATATTAAAAATTATTAAAAAATTACAATCATGAATAGACACGAAAAAGCATTAGAGAACTTAGCAAAAGGGGTTGCTATTCCTGCATTGCCATTGGCCCTGAATTCAAAACGCGAATTTAACGAAAAAAGACAACGAGCATTAATGCGTTATTATTTAGATGCCGGTGTTGGAGGAGTTGCAGTTGCTGTACATGCAACACAATTTGAAATTCGCGATAAAGAAATTGGTCTTTTCGAGCCGGTTTTAAGAATTGCCATCGAAGAGATTGAAAAATACGAAAAAGCTACATCCAAAGCAATTGTTCGTATTGGTGGAGTTATTGGTAAAACAGACCAGGCTATTGAAGAAGCAAAGCTCGAAAAATCATTGGGCTACGACGCTGTTCTGCTTGCTATGAGCGGACTTGAAGATTATACCGAAGATGAAGTTATTGAACGTACAAAAAAAGTAGCTGAGATAATTCCGGTTGTAGGATTTTATTTGCAAAAAAGAGCAGGTGGACGAATGTTCAGTTATAGCTTTTGGGAGAAATTTGTAGAGATAGAAGGTGTTATTGCAATTAAAACAGCTCCGTTTAATCGCTACAGAACATTAGATGTGGTAAGGGCTGTGGCAACCTCATCAAGAGCCGATAAAATTGCGCTATATTCAGGAAACGATGATAATATTGTTATGGATTTAGTTTCTGAATACGAATTTACAGTTGATGGAAAAACTTATAAAAAATCGTATGCTGGTGGCTTACTCGGGCACTGGGCAGTGTGGACACACAGCGCCGTTAAAATGTTTGAAAAATTAAAAGAGGTTAAAAAACTGGATTATCTTCCCAAAGAAATTTTGGTATTGGCCAACGAAGTTACAGATATGAATGCTGTTATTTTCGATACAGCAAACGACTTTAGCGGAAGTACACCCGGGGTACATGAAGTTTTACGTCGCCAGGGCATTTTAGAAGGTACATGGTGCTTAAATGAAAAAAGAGCTCTCTCGCCGGGGCAATCAGAAGAGATAGACCGTATGTACAGAATGTATCCTCATTTAACCGATGATGAATTTGTTAAAGAGAATATAGATAAGTGGTTTGAGTAAGTAAAACACAATTAAATGAAATATCTAATTCTTATAACCTTTGCTTTTACACTATTTATTAGTTGCAATAGCACTGTTCAGAACCATGCGGACAAAACTGTTGAGAACCCTGCTGCCAAAGCAACTTTAAAGGACAACAGTTGGTGGAAAGATCGCCACGAGAATATTGTTAAAACCAATAAAACAAAAAACCCGCAACTTATTCTTATCGGGAATTCTATTTTAAACATGCTCGATAATAGCGACCGTAAACCGGTTTGGGAAAAATACCTGAACAAATACAACGCGGTAAATATGGGTTTTAGCGGCGACCGCACCGAAAATGTAATCTGGCGCCTCGAAAATGGCGAAATTGACGGAATTAATCCGAAAGTTGCATTGTTACTGATTGGAACTAATAATACCGACGGCAACCATTATCTCGAAATAACACAACCCAAAGAACTTGCTGAGGCAACTTGGAAAATTTGTAAAATAATTCGAGAAAAATTGCCCGAAACCGAGATTCTGCTTTTGGGAATTTTCCCGTATGGCTATAAACCCAATCATCGGGATAACATAAATAAAGCAACCAATAAAATAACTTCAAAATTCCCGGAAAAAGACAGTCACATTCATTACCGCGATATTGGAACTATTTTTATCGATGCCAACGGCAAAGTAAAGAAATCGCTGATGTCCGACTTTTTACATCCCAATGCCGAAGGACATTTATTAATGTTTCAGGCTATTGAAAATGACATATCGGATTTAATGAATCGGTAATTTTGATGGTTTTATTTGCCAAAATCCGTGGGAAACGTAGAAGCAATTTTACTTGAATAAAATCTAGCCAGTTGCAGAAGATAAATTCGGTTGAGTTTTTCTGCAACTGGCATTAATATGATAAAAATGTGTATTGAAATAAGCAGCAAAAGAAAATAGATAGACACGCAATAAAATTGCTGATTTCCTGTACCTTAAAATTTCTGCATCTTTAACTAACATTATGAATGCTAAAAAATCTTTCTTATTAAAACAAAAAGACACATTTATCTTGAATTTAAGATTTAACAATGTGTTGCTGTTAATTCTATTCGCATTTATAACAACAATGTGTACCGAAGAAAAACAATATCCGGTGGGTGTTGATTTTGATTCGGAAATAGTACGATTGGGCGAAAAAGGTGACAACTGGTGTATGACCGTTGGCGACGACGGCGCTCTTTACACTGCCCAATGCGATGGAAGAGGCTGGTTCAACGAAGATGGAACAAAAAGAGATTTTAAAAATACTCAGGTTTGGCGGATTACAGGCGGCCCCGATGCCGCAAGTTTCCACGACGAGATGATAAATTTCCCTGATTATTCACGAACAGGATTAACAGAAATTCATGGTCCGGTTTTACCTCCCGATTCAGTAACCAAATTTCCCAGCCAGAACGAAAAACTTCTGCACGACTGGAATTGGTACGGTTATGGAATAGTTTCTGTTGATGGAAACCTCTATCAATTTATCTCGCATTGTGGTGCCAGAAGAGGTTGGAGTTGGTTCGACGGAACGCAACTAATTTGGAGGCCAAAAGGCGAAACCAATTGGAAACGCTGGAACGGTACAGATGCACACGATCGTGACCGCTGGTTGTTAAACGAAGGAGGGAATCAACTTATGTTTTTTAACGAGCCGGACTATGCATTTTCATTTATTACCGTTGCTCAGTTTGGGAAAGATTATCAGCAAAATAAAGATGGCTACATATACTTGTATTCTCCCGAAGGCAGGTTAAAAGCTGCCAATTTAAATATGGCAAGAGTAAAAAAAGAGGATATTCTGGATAGAAATAAGTGGGAATATTTCACTCAAATAAATGACAAAGGTGAAGCAGAATGGATTATGGGAGATATTACAAAAAGAGGAGTTGTACATAAATTTCCCGAAGGATGGGGATTTTATTCATGGTCGCCAAGTGTTGTTTGGAACGAAAAACTCGGTTTATTTATAATGGTTACCGGCGGAACTCAACGCCCGGGGACAGGAGATCCTGTTTCACCTTACCCACATACCGAATCTGGCAGTCTTATGTTTTTATATGCCGAAAAACCGTGGGGGCCGTGGAAACAGTTTTACTGGAAAGAGAACTGGAAGGTTGGCGAAGAGATTAACCGACTTTATCTACCTCAGCTTGCACCAAAATGGATTTCTGAAGATGGCAAAACCATGCAGTTAGTTTTCTCCGATGCAGCCAATGGTCATAGTACTTATTACAAATGGAACATGCAGAAAATTACCTTAAAAATGAGTGGAGAAAAATAAACAGAGTTTCGTAAGAATAATATCAAATCTAAAAACATAAACAAAAAGTTGTATTTGCTGCTTGGATTCGGCGAATAATTCAAAATAAAGATGGGAGTAAAAAATGAGTAAATTTCAAAAACATTTAAAAAAGTTTTTTCTAAAAGCAGGTCCAAGTTTAATTCTTGTAGCAGGAATATTAGGCCCGGGAAGTTTGGCAGTAGCAAGTAAAGCTGGTGCTACAATGGGATACAGTGTGTTGTGGGTTGTAGTTATAGCATTTATTATGATGGCACTCTTTGCGAGATTAGGGCGTATTATTGGAACCCTTTCAGATGACACTATCATAGAAATGGCAAGAATTAAGTATGGTGGGAAACCTGCCGGATATATTTTAGGCATTGCCGGATTTATTGTTACCATGGGTTTTCAGACAGGTAATAATATTGGGATAGGACTGGCAATGAACGCAATATTTGGAGGTAGCATGGGACTTTGGGCGATTATATTTACATCGGTTGTACTCATCTTAATTTGGTGGAGAAACGATGTTTATAATACAATAGAAAAAGTAATGACCGGACTGGTTCTATTAATGATTATCTCATTTTTTGCCAATCTTTTTGTTATCGACATTGATGTTAAAGAACTTGCTAAAGGATTTATTCCCAGTAAACCTGCAGTTTTTATGCTTGTAATTGCAATGTCTGCAACTACTTTTAGTGTTATTAGCGCTGTTATTCAGGCATATCTGGTTAAAGATAAAAAATGGACTCCGGCAACACTTAAAGAAAATCTCAAAGGAAGTACAACAGGAGTTGTTATTTTAGCTGCTATTTCAGGAGTAATTATAATTACATCTGCAGCAGTTTTACGACCTCAGGGAATTGTGCCAACCAGTGCAGTTGAAATGGGACAACAACTTGAACCATTACTGGGTTCTACTTCAAAATGGTTGTTTCTATTCGGACTTTTTTCTGCCTCCTTCTCTTCGTTCGTTGTGAATGCCTTTAGTGGAGGGTTGTTATTAGCAGATGGATTTAAGCTTGGAAAATCATACAATAACAAGAACGTAAAGATATTTGCATCTCTGCTTATGATTTTAAGTACAATAATTGTTTTAATCATAAACAAAAATCCGGTAGAATTATTGGTTATTGCACAAGCGAGTACAGCAGTAGTAGTTCCAATATTTGCTGTTTTAATAATCGTTTTGGCAAATAGTAAAAAACTTATGGGCGAGTTCAGAATAAATAAAGTTGAAAATGCAATTGGTATTGCAGCAATTTTTTGGGTGTTTTACTTGTCTTATAATCAAATAATGTCCTTTATAGGTTGATAATATCAATACCAATAACACTTAAATAAACATGAGCTCAATTCAACGTACTCTGCAATTTGTCAGCGATCTTATCGAACGAGAAAGTATTACCCCCAACGATGGAGGATGTATCGATTATCTTTCCCGTAAATTAACCGAACTTGGTTTTTTGGTAACCGAGCTCGAATTTTCAGGGGTGAAAAATCTATGGGCAGTTCATAACAGCAACAATGCTGACTTATATGATATTAAAGACCAAACTCTAACATTTTTGGGACATATTGATGTTGTTCCGGCTGGCGATATCGATAAATGGAACACTCCGCCATTTACGCCAACAATAAAAGGCGATACTCTTTATGGCAGAGGGGCAGTTGATATGAAAGGTGGAGTTGCCGCTATGCTGAATGCGTGTAGCAATTTCATCGAAGAAAATGGCAACAGTTACAAGGGAAGCATTGCCTGGCTTATTACCGCCGACGAAGAAGGTATCGCAAATTTTGGTACAAAAGCGGTATTAGAATGGCTGCTGCAACAAAAAGTGAGTATTAATTCATGTTTGATTGGCGAACCTGCATCTGCCGGGAAACTTGGCGATCAGATTAAAATTGGCAGACGTGGTTCGTTAAATGGTTTTGTTCAAATTCATGGAATGCAAGGGCATGTTGCCTATACTAATGGGCAAGATAATATTATCCATAAAGTTTTGCCGGCATTAAGTAAACTTGCCAATCTTGATTTGGTAAAAGAAGATGATTATTTCCCAGCAACAGAATTTCATATTGTTAAAGTTAATGCCGATGGCGGGGCAGTAAATGTTGTCCCAGGCGATATTTACATTGCGTTTAATTTACGCTTCTCACCAAAACAAGACATCGTTAAGTATAAACAGAGTGTTAATGATATTTTAGCCGAATTTAACTATACCATTAAATGGCAGTTAAGTGCCAACCCGTTTTTCTCTGAACCTAAAGAGTTAGCAGAAGCTGCTAAACAGGCTATTCGTTCACATACAAAATTAGAAGCAAAATACTCCACTTCAGGCGGCACTTCTGATGGGCGATTTTTCCCTGATTTTTATCCAAAAGCTGAAATTATTGAACTTGGATCTGTTAATACCAGTGCTCATCAGGTTAATGAATATACCAGTGTCAAAGAGCTTGAAACGCTTTGTGAGATATATAAAGA
>JALUZN010000245.1 GCA_027011835.1 Draconibacterium sp.
GTTATAAATAATTTCAGGCTGTGTCCATAAATATGTATAATCTGAGAAATTAAGTGTTTGAGAATAGTTTATTCTATTGTAGTTGTAATAAACTTTCAATTCAATATTCGATGATTCTTTTTCTTGTGCATAGGAACTAAAAATAGTAAAGCAGAAAACAGCAATTAAGAAGGGAACATTTTTCTTCATCGTTTTTTGTTTTTTGCAAAACGATTATTATCGTACGTTATTGCGTCAGAAGGAAAGAGGTTTTCATCCTCTCTCGCGCCTTTGCCAGATTTTCTTCTTAAAACAACCTCTCCAACAACTCCTCGTCTGCTTCGTTTGGTAACGTAACTTTTAAATCGGGGTTCTCCTTCATTGCTTGTTGAATGGCAAACTTTGCCGGACTATTTTGTGCCCAGCTTCGCCGCGAGATTCCGTTGTTTACATCCCAGTGCAACATCATTTTTATTCGTTCTTCGGCTTCAGGCGAACCGTCGATTACCATTCCGAAACCACCGTTAATTACTTCGCCCCAACCAACTCCGCCGCCATTGTGCAGCGAAATCCAGGTTGCTCCGCGAAATCCGTCGCCCACAAAATTCTGCACCGCCATATCGGCAGTAAAACTCGACCCGTCGTAAATATTTGAAGTTTCGCGGTAGGGCGAGTCGGTGCCCGAAACATCGTGGTGATCGCGTCCCAAAACAATGGGTGCCGAAATTTCGCCCGATTTAATTGCATCGTTAAATGCGGTGGCAATTTTTGTTCGCCCATTGCAGTCGGCATATAAAATTCGCGCCTGCGAACCTACCACCAGATTATTTTTTCCCGCCTCATTAATCCAGTGAATATTGTCTTTCATCTGTTGCGAAATTTCCTCGGGTGCATCTTTTGCCAGTTGGGTTAAAACGCGGGCTGCAATTTTATCGGTTTTCGCCAAATCATCGGGGCTGCCCGAGGTACACACCCAGCGAAACGGGCCAAATCCGTAATCGAAAAAGAGCGGCCCCATAATATCCTGAACATACGACGGGTAGATAAAATCACCATCGGTAGATGTAATTTCTGCTCCTGCCCTGCCTGCTTCAAGTAAAAATGCATTCCCGTAATCCCAGAAATACATTCCGTTTTGTGTCATTTTATTAATTGCAGTAACGTGGCGGCGTAACGATTCGTAAACCTTCTCTTTAAAAAGTCCGGGTTGTTCTGCCATCATTTTATTCGACTCGTCGAGTGTTAAACCGGCCGGATAATAACCACCGGCAAACGGATTGTGCAGCGAAGTCTGGTCGGAGCCCAATTCAATTTTAATATTTTCGTCAGCCAGTTTTTCCCACAAATCAATTACATTTCCCTGGTAAGCCAGCGAAACTGCTTCTTTGTTATTTTGCGCCTCTTTTATCCGTTGTACAAGCGTGTTCAGGTTGGTAAAAACTTCATCGACCCAACCCTGACTGTGGCGGATTTCAACAACTTTAGGGTTGATTTCGGCAACCACGCAAATCATTCCGGCAATTACCGTTGCTTTTGGCTGTGCCCCCGACATTCCGCCCAGTCCGCTGGTAACAAATACTTTCCCGGCAAAATCGCCCGGCGAATGTAAACGGGCTGCATTCATTACCGTAATTGTTGTGCCGTGTACAATTCCCTGCGGGCCAATGTACATGTACGAGCCGGCGGTCATCTGACCGTATTGCGAAACACCGAGTGCATTCATCCGTTCGTAATCGTCGCGCCCCGAATAATTGGGGACAACCATTCCATTGGTAACCACCACCCTCGGTGCATTTTTATGCGACGGGAAAAGCCCCATCGGATGCCCCGAGTACATCACCAGCGTTTGTTCCTCAGTCATCTCAGCCAAATATTTCATAGTTAAAAGGTACTGTGCCCAGTTTTGAAAAACGGCTCCGTTTCCGCCATAAGTAATTAACTCGTGCGGATGTTGAGCCACTGCCGGATTCAGATTATTCTGAATCATCAACATAATTGAAGCTGCCTGTTTCGATTTTGCAGGATACTCGTGAATTGGGCGGGCATACATTTCGTAACCGGGACGAAAACGGTACATATAAATTCTTCCGCACCGGTTTAGTTCATCTAAAAATTCAGGCGCCAGTTCGCCGTGCATTGCTTTTGGAAAATAGCGCAGCGCATTTTTTAATGCCAGCTTTTTCTCGTTTTCAGAAAGAATATCTTTTCGTTTTGGAGCGTGATTTACATTTACGTCGTACTCCTTTTTTGGCGGTAACTTTGCTGGAATCCCCGCTAAAATTGCTTCCCTGAAATTTTCCATTTTTATCTGCTTTAATTTTTCACCCAAAACAGGCGACACAAATTTATGAAATATAAAACAATTTGTTCTGTGACAAATTAAATATACTCAATTAGATTGCTTTTCGTCCCAATGTACTTCAGGAATTAATCTTCATAGCGGGTGTAAATATTTTACATGCTCGTTTTACAATTAATGATTTTTATTGCGTAAAGGTATTTGCACATTAAAGGTACTTCCATCGGTTTTATGGCCTACACTTCCAAGCGAACAAGCCGAATACAAAACCCGAGGATTGCCTTTTTCGTTAATTAGCAGTTGAGGGCGTTCGAGGTTCGCCACTTTAATTGTATCTCCCGATGTAAGAACGATTTGTTTCTTCATAAAGAATGAGTTGGCAGCCCTTTCCCATTTAATTCCATCCTGCGATTCAAGAATTGCCAGTCCCGGTTTATCGGCAGTAATTTTCCCTGTAAAATCCTTCAACACAACATAAAATTTCTTTTGAGTAGAATGATACCACACAAATGGGTCTTCCCCACTTGCAATGGTTCCGTCTTCATTCCTGATGTCGAAAACAAAGTTATCAGTAGCAACAAATGGACCGGTAGGAGTATCGGATATTGCAACACCATGCACACCCCGCCAACGGGGATTATAAAAGTTGCCTTTAAAATAGA
Source organism: Draconibacterium sp. (assembly GCA_027011835.1). GTDB lineage: Bacteria > Bacteroidota > Bacteroidia > Bacteroidales > Prolixibacteraceae > Draconibacterium. The sequence continues at coordinate 2,941 of JALUZN010000245.1, forward strand.
GCAGATATTTTCCATCGGAGGGGCGCTGAACAACCGAAGGATTGACCACAATAATATTATCGGGTTTAGGTTCTGTTCCTTCAGGTGAAGGATTAACGATATTATCGGGTTTTACTCTTGTTCGTGGTGTAAGAATTGGTTTATCGGCTCGTTTGAAATTGCCTGCCATTAAGTCGTCGAAACTGTCAAATTCAATTACCCCGATACACTGGTTCTGCTGAACCCTGTTTCGTTTGTTTACCGTTTCACCTTTCGAACCTTTGGGCTGAACTCCCGGGTCTTTACTCCCGCCGTAATAGAGATAATATTTCCCGTTAAACTTTTTTATATGCGGATTGTGAACCATCTGTGCATCCCATGCTGCGGTATCGCCATCCAAAGCTCTGCCTCTGAGAACAATTTTTTGAAATTTAAAACCTCTGTCGGGATAGTCGGAGACAGCATAGGCTATTTTTGAGTTTAGTACCCATGAGTTTGAAAAGACAGGAACTGAATCGCCACACTCCCATGTAGAGTACAGCATATGGTACCTGCGGTCATCTCCTTTTATTACACTTGCTCCCCAAACAAACCGGTTTGAATCGTTAAGAACCGATGGGCCTTTAAGAATATTACCTGCCACTTTCGCATCTATAGGTTGGGCTTCAACCTCCAAACAATTATAGCTTTCTCGAATGCAACTTTGTAAAACAGTTACAGATATTACTACTAAATAAAGTATATTTTTCATGCGTTTATTATTTAGAACCAAGATACAAGAACCTAGACACAAGACAAGAAAATTAGTGCTTTAACTTAATCATGCTCCTGTGTGTGAAATCTTTTATCATAAATGTTTCATAAGTTTATTATTTAGAACCAAGATACAAGCAACCAGTATCCAGCAACAAGCAACCAGCAACTAAGATACAAGACAAGAAAATTAGTTCACAGATTCTTGACTTTAAAAAACTCAGAATCCTTCACCGAAAATCTTAGAACATTTCAAAAATACACTATTTTCTAACATTCAGTATACTAATTCTTTCTCCCCACGCCAGGCAATTTTGCAAATTGTATTATCTGCCTGTTACGGCGTGAGTTTTTTTTTTTTTGCAAATTGCGTTAGGTTAATTGATCGAAATAGCTGTTAATTGGTAACTCACACCGTGATTTCATGGATGACTTAAAAACTGATGCTAATCTTATTTCAGCTCATAACGAAGTCCGAATTGCATTCCCAATCGATTCGGATTCTCTGTTACTACATCGCCGGCAACCGAAAAATTAATATATAACGGGAGAGAACCGAATGAATAGCTAAAATAGATTAATGCCGAAACCTGCTGTTGCGGAGTTATGTAGGGAGCGCCGTAAGTTCCGAAATGCTTTACATAAGTAACCAGTCCTTTCCATTCGAGTTGACTGTTAATATTTCCTTTTACACCAATATGATGTGCAAAAAACCGTGTGGAAACAGAACCCCGGCTCATGTTGTTTTCTAATTTCAACGGGAAAAAAAGCGGAGTAGAAAATGTTTGTTGAAAATAGGTAGCCCCCGATTTATAAATACCATGATTATAATAGTTGTCGTACTCGCGACTTTGCCATTTTTGGTTTTCATCGTTCCAGTAGTACAGCGAATCGGGCACACTCTGCTGGCGCGTATTTGTATATTCGTAAATAAAATGGGTGATAAACCTTTTTTTATCGTTTATTTTAATCGAAATACCAATCAAATTATCGGGCCAGTTATGCAAATTTACCCCCGAGAAATCTTCAAACGGATGACTAATATTTAAACTCATCTCGAACCCTGTAAATTTTTGAGTTAACAAAACCTGATAAGTTCCATACTGGTTTCCGGCAACATTTAGCTGGTCGGTTTCAGGAAATACGGCATCGCCCTGCGAACCTGATATATAGCGTAAATACGAGCCAAAGTCGTCGGGAAGCTTCCCAATTTTCTCATCGCTCGACGTTCCACCCCACATAACAAAATGCTCAACACCACCCTGAATATCGAGATTACCAGACAGTTGTGCCTTTAAATAAAGCGATTTATGATGTATATGCGTACGATAAACATAACGTTCATCGACAAGAATTCCCTCGTCGAATTCACCTTTAAACGAAAGAAACTTTGTAAAAAACGGCACCGGTTTATACTGCGAAACCCGAATGCCAATTTTTGGATATGGACGCGTATTCCGGCTTTTAGCAATATTTCCGTTTGTAGTCGACAGTCCTTCGGCAAAAAGGTCGTTATGAACCATTCCAACAATAAATTCCCAATTTTTATAATTGATGCGTGTAAAAAGCTGGTTGGCCTGAAAATATTCCCTGCTGTTTCCCAACCCGTAAACAAGGTCGGTTCCGGCCTGAATAAAAAGACTACTATCGTTAAAATAGTGAACTCCCTCTGCACCAATTTTCGAGACATTTAAAAGAGCATTCTCCTTTTCAATAGTCCCATCGGTATTTGCCCAAAACCAAAAAGGCATCTCTTTTGAGTTTGAAATGAGTGCAGAGTTTGAGACTGAAAAAGTGGATTTGGTTTGTCCGCTCGATTTAAAGAGAGATAAAAGAAGAATAAATATGAGCAGGGAGATTCGATACACAGATTAAATTGTTTTACAACAAATTAAGCATTTTAAAATGAAAGGGCAAAAGAGAATTCGATACATTAACAATAAAAACAGAACTACTGCTTTCTCATTCTGTCCATTTCGCGTTTCGAGTCTTTTAACTTTAACGACTCACGTTTATCGTACGTCTTTTTTCCGCGCGCCAATGCAATTTCGAGTTTTGCAAGCCCTTTAGCATTTACAAACAGCTTTGTGGCAATAATTGTTAACCCCGACTCTTTAACTTTCTTTTCGAGTTTAATAAGCTCTTTTTTATTGAGAAGCAGCTTGCGGTCGCGTTTGGCAATATGATTGTTGCAGGTGCCCATTTCGTATTCGGCAATGTGCAGGTTTTTAACATACAAAGCTCCATTTACAAACTGGCAGTACGAGTCGGTCAAATTCACTTTCCCGTTCCGAATCGATTTTATTTCGGTCCCCACCAGCATAATTCCTGCCACAAAACGCTCTATTAATTCGTACTCGAAAGACGCTTTCCGGTTTTTTATACTAATATTTTGTGGTTTATATGCCATCTAATTTTTTTAATAATATGCATTTAAAAGCTGTGTAAGCGTAACGCTTAAAAAGCTAAAAACAAAGAAGTTCACTACAATTGTAATAATTGCGTAACTCGATTGTTTGTTTTCGGGGAAAGTAAGCAATTCTTTTACACCAACCCAAAAAATATAGAAACTATAAAACCCGAGAATTCCAATAACATACAGAAATGGAATTAATCCGGTTACCATTGAAACAAGAAAAAAGGGCGTTAACGAATAGACGACCAGATTTTGAGAAACAACTTTGTTTTTTGTTCCACCAAAGGTTTTTATCAGTTCGTTGGTAAGAAATACTGCAATAAAATATTGCAAAAGAAAGAGTGCAATTATTCGCGCCGATTTTAACAGTGCAATTCCCAGATAGAAAGGTGTGTTTTTTAAAAATTCGCCCAGAAAAACGGCTGCCGCAACAACGGTTAACAACGGTAAAAAATAACCAACAAAAAGGCGAACTACACTATCCGGCTGCTCACTTCTCGCCACCCAAAACTGCTTTGGATGAAGCAACAATTGTTTACTGTTATTAACTATTTCAGAAAACGAAATTTTCATCTCACTCTTATTTTTCGGCAAAAATACATTTTATTCGTAAATACCAAATAATCTTACCGTGACCACCTACCCTTTTCGTCGTTTTTCGCTTAACAGGTTCTCGAGAGCAAACATCTCATCGCGCAGGCGGGCAGCTTCAATAAAATCGAGTTCTTTTGCAGCCGCTTTCATCTGTTTTTTTGTCTTCTCAATTGCTTTTTCCAGTGCATCGGCACTCATATATTGCACCACCGGGTCGGCAGCAATGTCGGGTTGTCCCATTCCCCCCGAATATTCCGGTTGTTTGTCGCTACAGTATTTATAGCCAATAATTTCGCGTGTTGGTTTTACAATTTGTGTTGGTGTAATATTATTTTCGATGTTGTATTTTAACTGTTTTTCGCGCCTGTAATTTGTCGAGTCGATGGTTTTTTGCATCGACTTGGTAATTTTGTCGGCATACATAATAACCAGCCCGTTAATATTTCGTGCTGCCCGTCCTGCCGTTTGTGTAAGCGAACGCTCCGAACGTAAAAACCCCTCTTTGTCGGCATCTAAAATTGCCACCAAAGAGACCTCCGGCAAATCGAGCCCTTCGCGTAAAAGATTGATACCGACCAACACATCGAACTCCCCTTTTCTGAGTTGTTCCATAATTTCAACACGCTCCATTGTATCCACATCGGAATGAATGTAGCGCGTTTTAACGCCCATATTAACGAGGTATTTCGACAGCTCTTCGGCCATTCGTTTTGTTAATGTTGTAACCAGCACCCTTTCATTCTTTTCAATACGCAAATTTATTTCGTGCATTAAATCGTCGATTTGATTGGTACTTGGGCGCACATCAATCATCGGGTCGAGCAGTCCTGTGGGTCGTATAATTTGTTCAACAATTACGCCTTCGCATTTCTCCAGTTCGTAGTCGGCCGGTGTGGCACTAACATATACAACCTGATTGGTAAGACTCTCGAACTCCTCGAATTTTAAAGGCCGATTGTCGATGGCTGCCGGCAACCGGAATCCATACTCCACAAGATTCATTTTTCGCGAGTTATCGCCACCGTACATTGCACGAATTTGCGAAATGGTAACGTGACTTTCGTCGATTACCGTTAAAAAATCGTCGGGGAAATAGTCGAGCAGACAAAACGGACGTGTTCCCGGTTTGCGTCCATCGAAATACCTCGAATAGTTTTCGATACCCGGACAGTAACCCAGCTCACGCATCATTTCAAGATCGTACTCCACGCGCTCTTTTATCCGTTTCGCTTCGAGGTGTTTTCCTATCTCTTTAAAGAAATCGATGTGTGCCACCAAATCGTCCTGAATTTGATAAATGGAAGATTTCATGCGCTCTTTTGTGGTAACAAAAATATTGGCAGGATAAATTGTTGCTTCGGTTAGTTTTCCGATATTTTGTCCCGAAACGGGGTCGAAAGAGGAAATCTCTTCAATCTCGTCGCCCCAAAAAACAATCCTGATTCCTTCGTCGGCATACGCCGGATAAATATCAACCGTATCGCCTTTTACCCTGAAATTTCCCCGTTCGAATTCAACTTCACTGCGCGAATACAATGCATCGACCAACTTTCGTAACAACGCATTTCGCGAAACGGTTTCTCCAACCCGGATGGTAGAAACATTCTCGTGAAAATCCTGCGGGTTTCCAATTCCGTATAAACACGAAACCGACGAAACTACAATTACATCGCGCCTTCCCGAGAGCAATGAAGAAGTTGTACTCAATCGTAATTTTTCAATATCTTTATTTATCGACAGGTCTTTTTCAATATAAGTATCGGTTGATGGCAAATACGCCTCGGGTTGATAATAGTCGTAATACGAAACAAAGTACTCCACGGCATTGTCGGGGAAAAACTGTTTCATTTCGCCATAAAGTTGTGCGGCAAGCGTTTTATTATGACTTAAAACCAAAGTAGGACGTTGAACTTTCTCGATAACATTTGCCATTGTAAATGTTTTCCCCGAGCCGGTAACTCCCAACAGGGTTTGGAAACGCTCGCCCTGATTTATCCCTTCAACCAACTGCTTAATTGCCTGGGGCTGGTCGCCGGTGGGTTTATAATCCGAAACTACTTTAAATTTTTTTGACATTCTTTTTACTTGCCGTTTTTGTAATGAATTGTTGGAAAACATGTTACCAAACAGTTTTTTAACAATTTTTTCGTTTTCCAATCGTTTTTCTTACCAATAATTTTAAATTTGTCGATTCATTAGTTTGGACGCTAATATATAC
>JALUZN010000246.1 GCA_027011835.1 Draconibacterium sp.
CTATATCTGATTATGACAATGTTTAGAAAAAAATTACATATGACTGTAAAAGTAATTGCAACATTTGTTTTTGTTTTAATGTTGACAAACGTCTTTTCGCAAAACAATCAATTTACAAAAGTTTTCGGTGGTGTTGTTGATAACGAAGGTAGCGGCATAGGTTATGCAACAATTCAGTTTCTTGATAACACCGACAGTACAACCAAATTCGGTACCATAACAAAAGAGAGTGGTTTGTTTTCACTGGATTCAGTTTTAAAAAGTAACTATCTGCTAAAGGTGAGCAGTGTGGGATATAAGACCGTTTACAGACCCATTGATTTGAAACATGCAGAAAAAGAAACTTATTTAAAAGTATTCGAGTTGCAGTTAGACACCTTACAGTTAGAAGATATCGAAATTAAAGGCAAAGCAAAAGGTTATTATCAGTATGCCGACAAAACTGTTTTTTATCCCGATAGTATCAGTTTAAAGTCGTCTCGTAATTCATTGGAACTTTTAAATAAGATGCCGGAAGTTCAGGTAAATAAAAAATCAGGTGCGGTTAGTGTTATGGGTAGTGGCAACGTTTTGATTTTGGTAAACGGTATTGATAACCAAAGAATGATAAAAGCAATTGACCCTAACGATGTTGAAAAAATAGAGTTGATAACTCACCCTTCGGCTAAATATCGCTCCGATATTACAAGCGTTGTAAATGTAATTCTAAAAGACAAGCGTCAACATGGCTTTTCCATGTTTACCGATGTTTCAATCGGATTAAATCAAAAAAATCATCTTGCCATGATTCAGATTGCTTATACTTTAAAAAAGTGGAATTTTTTCATCAATTATAACGGCATGTTATATCGTTCATTAAGTAATGATACTACAAAACGATTTGAATCCTTGCAGGAAAACAAAACAAATTACCTTTCAATACCACTTGAGAAAGCCGATTTTAACAGTTCTATTCATCGCATTCAATTTGGCACCGATTATTTGCCCGACAAAAAAACGGTGTTAAGTTTTACAGGGCGGGTTGATCTTTCGGATTATTCTTTTTTATCAAAACAGCAATCTTCATACATCATTAATAATGTTGAAAACATATCAAGAAACGGTGTTTATTCCGAAAGTAATTCCATACAACAAAACTATTCCTTATTTCTGAAAAGGGAGTTTTCTTCCAAAAATTCACTTTCATGGAGTACTAATTTCTATACTTTAAAAGATTTGGGACATTCGGATATCTCCGATACCGCAATTTTTACAAATCCTGATCAAAAGATTATTAATTCCAGATATCAGCAATCTGATTTTCATCAGCAATCTGTCAATTCACAACTCGACTTTGAACACGATTTTACCGGTTCTTTAAAGTATGAAGGCGGATACCGTTTTTATGGCAGAAACATCAATAGCAATATTAATTCCAAAGGCATTTCCTCGTTATTGAATTATACCGAATACAGAAATGCACTATATTCTAACATTGTTGGCGATTACGGTAAGTTTGGGTTTCAGGCGGGGCTGCGCATTGAAAGCTCGGTGATATTTGTTTACGATACCATCAAGAACAATTACAACAATTTATTACCTTCTTTAAATTTTGTTTACAAACCGGCAAAGCACCAATCATTATTGTTGTCGTATGATAAGCGCTTGAATTATCCTTCAATATATTACCTAAATCCTTACGAAATATATACCCCCGATTCATTAAGTTTTAGTTCCGGAAACCCTTATTTGTTACCTGAAAGCACTCATAAAATTGAACTTAAATATTCATATAAAAGAAAGAATTTTAATACATCATTTTCAGTTGAATACAATCGGATAAAAAATATTATTATCGAGCATCTTGATATGAAAAACGGCGTTCTTTCATCCAAATATGAAAACATTGGATACGGCAATAGATACGGTCTTAATGTGAATACTTACGCAGTATTATTTAATTTTATTGAAACCGAGAGCTATTTTTATCTTAAATACAATAGTTTTCCTGATAATTCCGACCATAATGGTTTTGGATATAATGCCGGGATTTCAACGTACATGATGCTTCCGTGGGATATTGACTTTGATTTTACTTTTTTATTCGGAACAAAAGAAATTTATTATAGCAGCTACGAAACCGAACATTTTTTAATTGACGAAATATCATTCAGCAAGGATATTTTAAACGGGAATGGTTCTATTGGAATATCTGTTTGGGAACCTGTTTTCAGAAATTTGACAAACGAGAAAAAATGGACTGCTGATTTCATGGAAGAGTCTGTTTCAGAAACAACAAATAATACGGTGTTTTTAATTGAGTTTACCTATAATATTAAAAGTGGCAAATCAAATAAAAAGGTAAAAAAGGTCCTATACATGGAAAATAACAGTAAAGATTTTAAATAGTGTCTTCTTTACCCCCCCCCACCCGATTATAACAAACGCTGAATAAAAATAGTTTCGGGATTTTATTTCCTTATGTCAAAACGTATTCAAAGTTCAATCCCAACTTCTGCATTCAAGCACATTGCCGCTTCGCACCAT
>JALUZN010000247.1 GCA_027011835.1 Draconibacterium sp.
GAGTAGAATTACTTGTTGAATTTTAGCCAGTCGATTGTGAAAAGATTATTGTTCTTGCCCGATGCAACAACCCAAAGCGCATGAATTCCTGTACAGTTTTTAACATCGAAAGTTAGCGTTTGCCATCTACTGTTTTCGTTTGCAGGATTAATATCGATTGAGGCAATTTTTTTGTGCCATGTTTTGTCGAGAAAGAGCTCTATTTTACCACCTTTTGAGTTGCTTCTTATTCGGAGTGTGACTGATTTTACCCCCTCTTCAAAGTCGAGATATTTAAAAACTACTTTATCTTTATCTCCCATTTTGTCGAGTTGTTCGTTGTGCTCATCAAACGAGTTAATACGGACATTCCCAAACAGAAGACACGCACGTTCGGCTTCAATTTTTTTGGTGGCCGGAAGTGGTTCTCCAGCTCCTTGCGACGTCATCTCAACTTCATCAATCGTTCCATCGGGATTAAAATAAATTGGTTCGACACATGCTTTCCTGAAAATATTACTGTTGTGGGTTGCACGATGATAAAATACATACCAGTGCTCCCTAAATTTAACAATTGAACCGTGATTGTTCCAGTTTCCGGGGTCGCAATGGCTGTTGTCGACAATTACCCCCCTATATGTGTATGGACCAAAAATAGATTTACTTGTTGCATAACCAATACAGGTTGGCATTTCAGCGCGGCTAATGTCGGCATAAACTAAATAGTAAATTCCATTACGTTTTGCCAGAAAAGCTCCTTCATGAAAATGATGTTCTTTTTCGGTAATCACATCGTTTTTAATCGTTTTTAAATCCAATTCAACCATATTGGGTTTCATTTTGGCCATTTTTAGCGAGAACTGTCCCCAAATGTAATAGGCCTGTCCGTCGTCGTCGATAAAGAGTGAAGGATCAATTTCGTTAAAACCACCTGTATTTAGAATTTTGCCATTGGTAAACGGGCCTGTCGGGCTGCTCGATGTAGCTACACCTTCGGTGGTCTCGCACGGCTGACAGTAATACAAATAATAGGTTCCGTTTTTATATGCGCAATCGGGAGCAAAAAGCACTTCGTCGTTATACGAAACAGCATCGCCTTTCCCTTTCGATACAAATGCATCTTCATAAATTTTCCATGATAACATATCATCGGTCTTCATTACATGGTGGCGGTGCGAACAGTAGTAATTAAAACTCTCGTCGAGCGAGCCGTAAATGTATAACTTACCATCGTTCCAAACATGTGCCGACGGGTTGGCAATGTAAACGCCTGCCGGTGATATGGGGTTTTGTGAAACAACCTGCAACGAAAATAATATAGAAAGTGTAATTGTCAGAATTCGCAAAATCATATTCATTAGTAGTACGTTTTATTTTGTTGAAAATACAATTTTTTTTGAAAACATTACTGAATAAAACGGTTCAATATGGTGTTTCAGCAATCATCCGAAGTTTGGACAAATTCATAATACATTCTCTTAAAGCTAATTTTGAAAATAATAAATTGCAATGTTTTTCCCAAAGGAATCTCCCGGAGGCTCCTGGGAATCCCTTTAGAAGCTTTCGGGAGAAGCGAGACGAGGTTGAAAGTTCAGAATAAAACATTTTAACAGCAATTGCACGAATGTTTAAAGAATAATGTTTAGAAGGAAGAATTTCTAAAATTAAAACTGTAAATTAGCATCAATTAATCACCAACAAATAGTATAATATGACCTCGAAATTAAAACGCGATCAGATATCACCCGAACGAGCAAACAACTGGCGGAAAAGTTTTAAGGAAGAAGCGGAACTCACTTTTAATATTGATGTGCCTCAGATTGTTTTACAAAAAGAGACTTATAAAATTTTAGCAGGCGAAAATGAAAACCAGTTGCGCATTTATCTTGGGCTTGAACCATTTGACAACAGTAGCCAATTAAAATTATGTGCTTTTGCTGTTTCTGCATTTTTGTTGGGAAGTGGCGATGTTTATGTCGATTATGAAACACCGGTATATAAACTCGAAAAAGAGAATGTTGATTTCTCGATGAAAACTGATGAAGTAATAAAAAGCATTCGGCGCTACCGAAGTTGGCTATCGGGAGAATTGGACCCGGAAAACAGAGCAGCTCATTTCAGGAAATTTATTTATCCAAACGCTTATTTACTTACCAAATTCGAATTGCACGATATTTTTAATATTCAAAACAGAAATGAAGCACAAATTGAGTTTGGAATATCGAAAACCATGAATATTATGATCTCTCCTGATGTTGTAGAGCATAGAGAAGTTGAAGATCAGTCGGTGGTATTTAATAATGGCGGTTTGTGTCCGCCAATTTGCGACGAAGGGAGTATTTATAATGGATCACCTTGAAAAGTAGGTGGATTAAAAAATAATTTCATCTTTGCGGTTTAATTATTTTAAAATAAAATGACATTGCAACACAATCAATATAAAGCCTTAGTTGAAGCCCTTCTCCCAGAAGATTTGTTCAGGTATTTCGAGATTACAGAAGTAAAATTTAGTGATATATCCATTGATGTATTTTTGGATGAGT
>JALUZN010000248.1 GCA_027011835.1 Draconibacterium sp.
ACTAATCAGCGAAATAACTATGAAACTTAATAGAAGACCTCGAAAAAAATTGAACTATAAAACACCAGGAATTGTATTTTTAAATAAATTTGGGGATAATGTCGCACTTGCTTCTTGAATTTTCGATCTTTTTGAAATTTATATTTTTGATAACTTCAAAATAAAAAATTGTAGTTTGCGAGGAATTCATTAGTTTTGCAGAAATTCTTCTAATGAATTTCAAAACTATTTCCTGAAATTTAATTAGTTACCAATATTATTTACATGGATTACAATTCAAATAGAAAAAAACTTCAGATGCCCGAATACGGCAGAAACATACAAAATATGGTTGAGTACCTGATGACCATTGAAGACAGGGAAAAACGAAATAAACATGCTCAAACCATTATCGATGTAATGGGAAATTTATATCCTTATTTGCGCGATGTGGCCGAGTTTAAACATAAATTGTGGGATCATTTGGCCATTATGACCGATTTTCAACTCGATATTGATTATCCGTACGATCTGCCATCGCCTTCAATTTTAACTGAGAAACCAAGCAAAGTTCCTTACAATCAGCACCATATTAAATATAAGCAATATGGTCGTACCATGGAATTAATGATTGAAAAAGCCAGTGAAATGGAGGGCGAGGAACGAGAGGCAATGATTGAATTGCTGGCCAACCAAATGAAAAAATCGTATCTGGCATGGAATAAAGATGTGGTGGAAGACGAAAAAATTCTCGACGATCTTGTCCGGCTTTCTGACGGAAAATTAAATCCTCCAAAAGATTTAAAGTTAACCGAAACAAAACTTCTAATTTCGAAACCTAAAAAGAGTAAAAATAAAAGTAAGTCGAACAAAAGGCATTAATTTTTTTAACCTTTTCAAATGTCAACTTTTACAATAGAAGGAGGTTCGAAATTAACGGGCGAAATAGTTCCTCAGGGAGCAAAAAACGAAGCTCTTCAAATTATTTGTGCCACACTTTTAACTGACCGTGATGTTCGTGTTGAAAACATACCCGAAATTCGCGATGTTTTAAGGCTAATCGATATTTTAAAAAGTTTGGGTGTTGACGTAGAGCGCATTAAAAAAGGTGTATTTCGGTTTAATTCCAAAAATATTGATATCGATTATCTGAAGTCGGTTGAATATGCCCAACAAGCTTCGAGTTTGCGTGGTTCGATAATGATTGTGGGGCCACTGTTAACTCGTTTCGGGCAAGCATTTATTCCGCAACCCGGAGGCGATAAAATTGGGCGTCGACGAGTTGATACGCATTTTATAGGTTTGCAAAAACTGGGAGCCTCTTTTCGTTACGATGCCGAAAATCATTGGTATTCGGTTTCGGCAAAAAAACTTGTTGGAAAATATATGTTACTCGATGAGGCATCGGTAACCGGAACGGCAAATATTGTAATGGCGGCAGTACTTGCCGAAGGAACAACAACCATTTATAATGCAGCTTGCGAACCCTATTTGCAACAGCTTTGTAAGATGTTGGTCTCGATGGGAGCAAAAATTAGAGGAATAGGTTCCAATCTTCTTACCATCGATGGAGTAACTTCACTTAGCGGTTGCAATCATCGTATTCTTCCCGACATGATTGAAGTAGGAAGCTTTATCGGCCTTGCAGCAATGACCGCTTCAGAAATTACAATTAAAGATGTTGGTATAAAACATTTGGGAATTATTCCGGCTTCATTTCGCCAAATGGGAATAAAAGTAGAACAAAAGGGCGACGATTTAGTAGTGAAAGACACTGCCCATTACGAAATGGAATCGTATATAGATGGTTCAATAATGACCATTTCAGATGCTCCGTGGCCGGGGCTTACCCCCGATTTGCTAAGTGTTTTTTTGGTGGTGGCAACGCAGGCAAAAGGAAGTGTTTTAATACATCAAAAAATGTTTGAAAGTCGCCTGTTTTTTGTCGATAAATTAATTGATATGGGAGCACAAATTATTTTATGCGATCCGCACCGGGCTACGGTAATAGGATTGAATCGCGAGAATAGTTTGCACGGTACAAAGATGACATCACCCGATATTCGTGCAGGAATAGCCCTGTTAATTGCAGCTATGTCGGCAAAAGGGAAAAGTACCATTGAAAACATTGAACAGATTGACCGAGGATATGAAGATATTGAGGGGCGACTCAATAAAATGGGCGCGAAAATATCGAGAAAATAATATCAGAATGAATCGAAATTAAAATTTAATCTTAAACTTTTGAGCTCCAAAATGGTTGCATATATATCGATTTTTATATTTTTGGCTCGAAAATTAAATAAATAGGAAAATGAAGAAAGTATTTTTAGTTGTGGCGATAATGTTTTTGGGAACAGGTATGCTGTTTTCTCAAAATAAAATTGGAATTAATATTGGTGATAAAGCTCCCGAGTTAATTGGAAAAACACCAAGTGGAGAGACAATAAAATTATCCGACTTGAAAGGGAAAATGGTATTGATTGACTTTTGGGCATCGTGGTGTGGTCCATGTCGAAGAGAAAACCCGACAGTTGTGCGGGCTTATTATAACTATCATAAAAAGAAATTTACAAAAGGAGACGGTTTTACCGTTTTTGGTGTGTCGTTAGACAAAACTGCAAGTTCGTGGAAAAGTGCAATTGAACACGACAAATTGGTTTGGCCAACACACATTAGCGATTTAAAAGGGTGGGGGTCGAAACATGCTGCTGTGTACGGTGTACGAAGCATTCCTTCAAACTTTTTGATTGATGGAAATGGAATAATTGTAGGAAAAGGGCTGCGTGGTCCTGCACTGGAATCGGCTCTGAAAAAGTTCGCAAAATAGATGCTGTGAAGGTACTCTTTTAAGGTATCTCTAACTATTACAAATTGGCACTTCGGAAACAGCCGGGGTGCCAATTTGTCGTTTATATTTGCATGGCAATATTTTTGTTATAAGGCACGCAAGAAAAAAGCGAAGAATTTGATGTAAAACTCAAACTGTGTAGATTATGGTAAAGGAAAAAATAGAAAAAGAAGAGGAAAAAGTTGTGGAAAATGCTTCAAAGTCGGAGGAGACTAAGAATGTAGACAAAGAGGAAACAAAGGAGCATACAAAAGGGAAGAAACGTAAATTGAAAAAAGATAAAAAACAGATTGAAATAGATGAGTTAAAAGAAAAACTCAACGAAATTTCGGATAAGCATTTAAGGTTGCAGGCGGAATTCGATAATTTCCGGCGTAGAACAATGAAAGAAAAAGCCGATTTAATTAAGTCGGGAGGCGAGTCGGTTTTAATTAATATTCTGCCGGTTATCGATGATTTTGAGCGAGCACTCAATTCGTTGAAAGATGTTGCCGACGACGATGCAGGGAAACAGGGAACAACTTTGATTTACAATAAGTTCGAGGAGTTTCTGAAACAGAATAACGTAAAAGAGATTGAGGCGTTAAATCAGGATTTTGATGTTGATTTGCACGAAGCATTAACAAAAGTTCCTGCTCCCGATGAGAAATTGAAAGGAAAAGTTGTTGATGTTATTCAGAAAGGATATTTACTGAATGATAAGGTAATCCGGTTTGCCAAAGTTGTAATCGGAGAATAAAAGCGATTCAAAAAATGTCGAAAAGAGATTATTACGAAGTGCTGGGTGTAAGCAAAGATGCCAGCCCCGAAGAGATAAAAAAGGCTTATCGGAAAAAAGCGATTCAATTTCACCCCGATAAAAATCCGGGAGATAAAAAAGCCGAGGAGAATTTCAAAGAGGCTGCCGAGGCGTACGAAGTGTTAAGTAATGCCGAGAAGAAGCAGCGATACGACCAGTATGGCCATGCCGGAATGGGCGGTGCTGCCGGCGGTGGTTTTGGCGGTGGTTTCTCGAATGTCGAGGATATTTTTTCTTCGTTTGGCGATATTTTTGGTGGCCACTTTGGTGGTTTCGGTGGTTTTGGCGGTAGTCGGGGTAGTAACCGTCATGTTAGCCGAGGTTCCGATTTGCGTGTAAAAGTAAAGCTTACTCTTTCGGAAGTGGTGCACGGTGTTGAGAAAAAAATTAAGGTGAAAAAATACGTCGCCTGTAAACATTGTAATGGTACAGGTGCCAAAAATGGTTCGGCGCATTCAACCTGTGGAACCTGCCGGGGAACTGGGCAAGTAACACGTGTTGCAAATACAATTCTTGGGCAAATGCAAACGTCATCGGTTTGTCCTACCTGCCATGGCGATGGGAAAATTATTACCGATAAGTGTAACTTTTGTGCCGGAGAGGGAGTCTTGCGCGACGAAGAGATTATTACTATTAAAATTCCGGCAGGTGTTGGCGAAGGCATGCAGATGAATGTTTCGAATAAAGGAAATGCAGGCCGTCGTGGTGGACTAAATGGCGATTTGCTGGTTGTTATTACCGAAGAAAAGCACCCAGAGTTGGTGCGAGACGATAACAATTTAATCTATAATCTTTTCCTTTCGTTTCCCGAAATTACCTTGGGTACAACTGCCGAAATACCAACAGTCGACAGCAAAGTAAAAGTGAAAATTGAGGCTGGTACACAACCCGAAAAGATTTTGCGGTTGCGTGGAAAAGGAATACCCGATGTAAATGGATATGGAAAAGGCGATTTGCTGGTTCGTGTTCATGTTTGGATTCCGAAAAAGCTTAGCAACGAAGAGAAAAGAGTATTGGAAAAACTTAAAGATTCTCCCGGTTTTCAAGGCGGCCCTTCAGCTTCCGAAAAATCGTTTTTTGCGAAAATGAAAGATATGTTTTAATAGAGGACATTTGCTCCGCTTGATACGTGAAAAAGTTTAGTAAAAAATATAGCTTTCTTGAAAAAGAACTTCAAAATGAAATTTTGTCGGTTGGAGTTAAAAAGATTTTTGATGCAAACGAAATAATAATTCGCGAGGGGCAGTTTATATCCAGTTTTCCGTTAGTTTTGAGTGGCTCGGTGCGTGTGTCGCGAACAAACAATGACGGGAATGAATTACTTCTTTACTATTTAAACGAAAACGAAATTTGTGCCATGTCGTTAACTTGTTGTATGGCGCAGATAAAAAGTAACATTAATGCGGTTGCCGAAGAGCGAACAGAAGTCCTTTTAATTCCGGTTGAGATGCTTGATATTTGGATTACAAAATATCCCGAGTGGAAACAGTTTGTGATGCACACTTTTCAGAATCGTTTTCGCGAATTAGTTGAAACGGTTGATTCGATTGCATTTTTAAAACTCGATGAACGCTTGGTTAAATATTTTATCGATAAAAACGAAAGTACAGGAGTAACAACATATTCAGGTACCCATCAGGAGCTTGCTCTACAATTAAACTCTTCGCGCGAAGTAATCTCCCGATTACTAAAAAAACTTGAGAACGATGGAAAAATAAAACTTTCGAGAAATTTTATCGACTTTTCGGGACTTGTGTGACCTGTGTTACAGACCAGTTTTCTAACTCTTATTTAATTTGTACCAGACAATTCAAAGTAAATAGTTCATAGCTTTTACTTTAAAATTTTTGGGTTATAAAATCGGTTAGTAGTTGAAGGTTGTAAGCCGGGTTCAGTGGAATCCGGCTTTTCTTTTTATAGACTGCGTAGCTTTTCCGAGTGAAGCGAACTCAGAGATCAGTTTAAAAAGTTGTGGAGAATAAAACCTTATTCTTAGATTTTAAAGTTTAGTAGCCAATTTTGCAAATAAGTAGTATCAAACCTTATTGAACTATCTTTAGAATACTGTTCTTCTGTTTTAATAATTGTATTCAAATAGTAGTCGCAAAACAGACTCCCCTTTTTTATTGAATAATAATGATTTCAAATCAATATTTTCGACAATAAAAAAGAGATTATTGAGGTTATTTAATCGGCTCCTTAATTTGAAACTATTCCTATTCGAAACTTCAATAAATAAAGACAATAATAAACTTGCATTTCTCGAAATATTTCATGTTTTCTTGTTTATTTCCCGCCAACTTAAACTATTTTTACATTCTTTAAAAGAAAACAGATATGTCAAAAATATTAGTAATCGACGACGAAAGAAGCATCAGGAATACACTAAAAGATATTTTGGAGTATGAGAAATATGAGGTTGATTTGGCCGAAGACGGCATAAAAGGAATAGAGAAAATAAAAAATTCCGAATACGATATTGTTCTTTGCGACATAAAAATGCCCGGAATGGATGGGATTGAAGTGTTGGAACATCTGACAAAACTTGCTCCCGACACTCCGGTTGTTATGATCTCGGGGCATGGTAACATCGACACAGCTGTTGATTCGATAAAGAAAGGAGCATTCGACTATATCGAAAAACCATTAGATTTAAACCGGCTGCTAATTACCATTCGTAATGCAATGGACAAATCGAGTTTGGTAACCGAAACAAAAATTCTAAAAAAGAAAGTTGACAAGAAATATGAGATTATTGGTAATTCGGAAGCCATAACAACAGTTTTAGAAATGGCCGACCGCGTAGCTCCCACTGATGCTCGCGTTTTAATAACCGGTGCAAACGGATCGGGAAAAGAGTTAATTGCCCGCCGGATTCATAACCAAAGCAATCGTTCTAAGGGGCCATTTGTTGAAGTTAACTGTGCAGCAATTCCATCGGAGCTAATAGAGAGCGAGCTTTTTGGACATGAAAAAGGGGCTTTTACTTCGGCAGTTAAACAACGAAAAGGTAAGTTTGAGCAGGCAAACGGAGGCACTCTTTTTCTCGACGAAATTGGCGATATGAGTCTTTCTGCACAGGCAAAAGTGTTACGGGCACTGCAAGAGAATGTAATTAACAGAGTTGGTGGCGACAAGCATATAAAAGTGGATGTGCGTGTGATTGCGGCAACCAACAAAAACCTGTCAGACGAAATAGCAGAAAAACATTTTCGCGAAGATTTGTATCACCGCCTTAGTGTAATTCTTATTCAGGTTCCAACACTAAACGAGCGCTTAAACGACATTCCATTACTGGCTAAACATTTTACAAAACAAATTTGCGACGAATATGGAATGCCCGAAAAAACAATTACAGAAAAGGCATTTAACGAGCTCCAAAAAATTAACTGGACAGGAAATATCCGTGAATTCAGAAATGTTATTGAACGATTAATTATTCTTTGCGATAAAGAAATTACCGATGCCGATGTTTTGAAATTTGCCGCTCCTCTTAAATAGGTTTGTTTTGTGTAAATAGCTGTTTAATACTTAAATAGATTGCTTTTCGACCCAATTCGCAGCAACCTGAAATTGGGAAATCCTGTAAGGCTATAAATTCAAAATAGGGTACCACTACTCTTTTGCTCCCTCTCGTCATTCAACAGTAGTTAAAACTTTAATTTACCTCTTATACAAGCAACGTGGGATTGAAATCTGTGAAAAAATTACCCAACTGTTTCCTTCGGTGGGTATCGAAACTGAAACATCGATGGGCATTTTCTCTCGATTGCACGCGATTATAGTTTTTTAAAAGAACAGGGTAACAATAGCAAGTGAACTAATTCCTGCTTGTTTGTTCTTCATTATAAAAATTGTTAAGTATTGTTATCTGATTTTCAAGATTGTCTTTTTTGTAAAATTTGTTGTGAGCAAAGTTTAAGAATTTAAGAATTTTAAAGGCATTAAACTGATAAAAAAACCGTAGATTAAATGTTTCGGGTGTCGAACAGTTTTTATTTAAATCGTTTAATTCGTTCCAAAAATTATCCTCTTCTAAAAACTGTTTAATCGATTCGGGCAGTTTGGTAATTAGCTTTACGAAAGTTGTTTCGTTAATTAAAAAGAATTTTTCTTTTAAGTCGAATAGTTTCTTTAAATCGGCAAATGCCTGAAAATTAAAAGCGATGGTTAAATCCTCTTCATCGTTCATCCATTTTTGTAAAATGGGGCCGGTACCAAATGGCACCCTGTCCGAGAGTCGTGCCGAAGGAAAAACTTTTGTAGTTGTAATCTCGCCAACTGTTCCGATTTGCACCAAATTCTGAAGGAAATAGAAATCTTCTCCGGCCTGCCTGCGGTTCATTCCGCCACGTTTTACATACGCTTCAGCAGTTACGGCAAATGCCGAGCCCACTGTAAACATCGAATACGGGTAGGCGGTATATTGCAACGCTTTTTTGTAGTAGGCGAGGTATTTTTCGTAAAATCGTATTCCTTCAAGCTGTTTTTTCTTTAGCCCCAAAGTTTGGTGTTCGAATAAAATTGTTGCTCCTGCTTGTTTTGTATGTTTTTTGAAATGGGTTTCAATTTCAATAAAATAATTTTCGGCAACCAGTGTGTCGGCATCGAGCGAAACAATTATTCCGTTTGGTTTTTGTAATAAGTTAAACCGCCGAACCGCTTCGTCCATTCCACTTTTTCGAGCCAGTCCTGCACCTGCCCACTTTTTTTGTAATTCCACCGGCCCGATTGCGAAAAAACGGATGCCTTCTTTTTTATTTTTTGAAATCCACAAATCAACAGCCTCTTTTGTTGAATGGTTGAATGTTTTTATTTCATTCGGGGCAACCTCCGAATGATTAATCAGAATAATTACCTCGACCGAACAGTGGGGGAGCGAGCAACGATTTAGCGACTCTAATGTTTGTAAAATACCGGGTTCGCGAAAACAGGGAATTACAACCGAAATACCAAGCCCGCGATGGGGCATTACTTTCAGCTTTGCTGTATTCTTCTGTTTTTGTAGGTATTTATCTGCAAACATAGTGCTCAAAGCTACATTTTTTTCAAAAAAAAATCCGGAAATATTTCCGGATTCATTTTAAATATTTTTTGTAAACTATTTTGTTTTTTGCTCTTTTTGGTAATCGTCGTTTAACGCTTTTAAAACTACGGCAGTTAAATTGTCGGCTTC
>JALUZN010000249.1 GCA_027011835.1 Draconibacterium sp.
TTTGTAATTAGCTGACACACAGCGAATAATAGATGCACGCATAGCTTAATGTTATACCGCATAGAATAAATGTTACAGAACTAGGGTTTACTTTTTATGTTTTATTGAATACTCTTTAAGGGGTTTTTGAAACAGGTGCTTTGTACGCTTCTTTGTCGGGCAGCGGCTCGGCGGTTTTTGGCGTTTTTCGGGAGTTGCCTGAGAATATTGAAAGTTATTTTCAAAAAGATGTTTTTCAGTATAAGGGTATCTAATAATTTACACAACCAACTCCTCAAAAGCTTCACGGTAGAACTGATTTGTTTTTAATATTTCTTTGTGGCTGCCCGCAACTGAAATTGTTCTGTTTTCAATTACATAAATTTTATCGGTGTGGCGGGAAAGTTGTGGACGGTGTGTTACAAAAATAATTGCCATTTTGTTTTTTAGTCGATTCAATAAATCGATAACAAAATGTTCGGAGCGGCGTCCCATTGCAGCAGTTGCCTCGTCTAAAAGTAAAAGTTGCGGCTTACTGTAAAGTGCACGTGCAAGAGCAATTAATTGTTGCTGACCGCCAGAAAGGTTCGTACTGTTCTCGTTTATTATGGTTGAATAGTTTTGTTGAAATTCCATAATAAAATTGTGAAACCCGTATTTTTGACAAAATTGAATTACCTTTTCTCCATCCGGCTGTTCTTCGAGAGCGATATTCTCTAAAACTGTTCCGTTAAAAAGTTGTACGTGTTGCGAAACTGTTGCAACTTGGTTACGCCAATTAATGGTTGATATGTTGTTCCAGTTTTCCCTGTTTACTTTTATTTCTCCCGACTCGAAAGAGTGAAATCTTTGCATAACGCCTAACAAAGTGCTTTTCCCACAACCAATTTCTCCAAAAAAGGTAACTATCTCGCCCCTTTTTACCGAGAAGTTAATATCTTCTAATAATAGACTTTTCCCGGGGAAACGAAAATTAAGATGTTTAATTTTTACTTCATCAATCTGAATATTATTTGGTATGGCTAATTTGTTTTCGGTATCATATTCAGGTTCAGCCGATGCAAATTCGTACATCCTGTCGAAAGCAATTCGTGCTTCTTGAAATTGTATGTTTGCCATTGCAATATTTAGTACCGATGTTGCCAGACTGCCAACAAGCGAGATGATTGCCATCATCTGCCCAAGTAACAGTTGTTCGTTTAAAACAAGGTAGGCACTCCACGAAATTATTCCGGTAATTACCAACGAACTGCCAATTGTAATCCATAAATTTAATCGAATACCAAGCAGCCCTAAGTCGTACACCTTTTGCATAAAGAAGCTGTAAACAGTATTTATTACTTTCGAGAACAGATTCTCACGATTAAACGTTTTTATGGTTTTTATTCCGTTTAACGTGTCGATGTATTTACTTTCGGTGGCGGCGTAGGTTTGCATTGTTTCGCGCTGTGCAATAATTATTTTACCGTTGTACCGCCACGCCAACAGTCCAAACAGCGGTATTGAAAGCAGACTTAACAGTGCTGTTGAAAGCGAATAGAAAAAGATATATCCGGCAGAAGTAAATGCAATTAGCACGTCGATAATAATTTGGCTGCTTATATCTACTACCACTCGCTGAATGCGTTGTGCATCGTTCATTCGGGCAACCATGTCGCCGGTGGAGGTGCTGTCGAAAAAAGGTTTGGGCAGAAAAAGTAGTTTCCCAAAAAAGTTTGAAATTAGCCGCGTGTTCATATCTTTGCTTTGGCGGACAAGAAAAATACCACGAACGTAGCCAATTAACGCTTTTGCCAGTAAAACGACTCCAAAAACAGTTACACCCAAAACAAGGGTTCGAACATCTCTTTCGGGTAAAATCCGGTCAATCAGTTTTTGTGAAAAAATAGCTGTTGCTAAACTTAAAATTGAGATAATAATTCCGAGAAAAGCTGCAATTCCTAAAACCGGATAATCGTCTTTAATAAGTTGTAAAAACCATTTTCGTTTGCTTTGCGATTCGTTTTTTCGGGTAACAAAATTTTTGTTAGGTGTAAGTTTTAACAGGGCTTTGCTTTTCCAAACTTCTTCTAACTCATTTGGGGTATATTCTGTAATTCCTGTACCAGGGTCGCCAATGGTAAATTTATTGTTTTCGAAACCATAGTAAACAACAAAATGTTCGAGTGTTTTGTCTTTAAGAATATGTAAAATTACCGGTGAATCTAACTCTTTAAGGTTTTTAAGTTCGGCTTCGTATCCGGTAACCTCGAAATTTAACTTTTGTGCTGCCTGGTACAACCCCAATAAACTCGTACCGTTTAATGTTGTGCCACTTGTTTCGCGCAACTTCTCCTGTGTGGTTTCGCCACCGTAGTATTTTACCACCGATGCCAAACAAGCCAAACCACAATAAAACTGGCTGTGTTGTTTTACGAATGTTTTTTTTATGTTCCAATTTTTTTGTTTTTTCAACATGGCATAAATTAATGAATCATTTGTGTAGTCTAAAGTTTCTTAACATTTCATATTTCTTTGAAT
>JALUZN010000250.1 GCA_027011835.1 Draconibacterium sp.
GAACAATTTGTTCCTAAAAAATAGAGTTTTAATAGTTTTATGTGCCCATCTCTCTTTTTGTTTTTTTACCGTTCCAAGTTATTTTGCTTTAGCCATTAAACTTCTTTTTCTAAATTTAATGGCTAAAGCCAGAAGCAGTTCAATATTTGAAACCACCAGACTAAAGTCTGGTGTAATACTAAAATCCGCCCCTTAAAAGGGACGGCAAAGGATATTTCTGCACGAATAATAACTCTGTAATTATTTATCCATTGCCGTTGGCTTCAGCCAACGGATTATAGAATGATAAAAACAATTGGGCTTCAGCCCTTAACAATTTGTTCCTAAGAAAAATAGAATTCTGATAGATTTAAGTGCCCATCTCTCTATTTGTTTTTTTTTACCGTTTCAGGTTATTTTGCTTTAGCCATTAAACTTCTTTTTCTAAATTTAATGGCTAAAGCCAAAAGCAGTTCAATATTTGCTACCACCAGACTAAAGTCTGGTGTAATACTAAAATCCGCCCCTTAAAAGGGACGGCAAAGGATATTTCTGCACGAATAATAAATCTGTAATAATTTATCCATTGCCGTTGGCTTCAGCCAACGGTAAAAGATATGTTTGTTTGTAAACAGTTTTAGCTGGGGGTTAAATAGTATAAAAAAAGCCATCTCTCTTACGAAAGACGGCTTACTATTTTTTACGAAACTGTTTCCACACAAAAAGTGGTGGATGGTAGCTTACTTCTTATAAACTTTTTTGTATCCGTAAATAGCACTTGCTCCCAACTCCTCTTCGATACGAAGAAGTTGGTTGTATTTTGCCATACGGTCGGAGCGGCTTAACGAACCGGTTTTAATTTGTCCCGAGTTGGTTGCTACAGCAATATCGGCAATTGTAGAATCTTCGGTTTCGCCCGAGCGGTGCGAAGTTACCGAAGTGTAACCGGCACGGTGAGCCATTTCAATGGCATCTAATGTTTCGGTTAATGTACCAATTTGGTTTACTTTAATAAGAATAGAGTTTGCAGCTCCAAGTTCAATTCCTTTTTTCAGGTATTCAACGTTGGTTACATAAAGGTCGTCGCCAACCAATTGAATTTTGTCTCCCAATTTTTCGTTTAATAAAACAAATCCGTCCCAGTCCGATTCGTTCATTCCGTCTTCAATCGAGTCGATAGGGAATTTAGCAACCAATTCGGCTAAATATTCAACCTGCTCAGCCGAAGTACGTTTGGCAGCACCTTCTCCTTCAAATTTTGTATAATCGTAAACACCGTCAACGTAGAATTCCGAAGCTGCACAGTCTAATGCAATCGATACATCGCCTCCGTCTTCAGCACGACCTGCTTTATAACCGGCCTTTTCAATTGCTTTAATAATACTGTTTAATGCATCTTCTGTTCCGTCAAGTTCAGGAGCAAATCCACCTTCGTCGCCAACAGCAGTACTTAAGTTACGCTCTTTTAATACAGATTTTAACGAGTGGAAAACCTCGGCTCCCATTCTTAATGCCTCGCGGAATGATGGAGCACCAATGGGGCGAATCATAAATTCCTGGAATGCAATAGGTGCATCGGAGTGCGAACCACCGTTAATAATGTTCATCATTGGAACGGGTAATGTTTTTGCATTAACTCCGCCAATGTAGCGGTACAAAGGAAGCTCGCAATAGTCGGCAGCAGCTTTTGCAACAGCCAGTGATACACCAAGAATGGCATTTGCTCCTAAATTCGATTTTGTTGGAGTTCCATCAAGTTCCAGCATTTTATTGTCGATGGCTACCTGGTCGGTTGCATCCATACCAATCAGCTCTTTGGCAATTATATCGTTTACGTTGGCAACAGCTTTTAAACATCCTTTTCCAAGGAATCTGCTTTTGTCGCCATCACGCAATTCAAGTGCTTCGTTTTCGCCTGTCGATGCTCCTGACGGAACAGCAGCACGACCAAATGCACCACTTTCTAATAATACTTCAACTTCGAGAGTTGGGTTACCTCGAGAATCTAAAATCTCTCTTGCTTTTACGTTACTAATTAACATTTTGAGTTGTTTTTATTGTTTAATAAATAATTTTTAAATACAGTAAATCAGAGTGTTAAGTCTGATGTCTTTTTCTCTTTACAAATGTAGTGATTTGTTCTGCTACAAAAGGACAGCAAAATAAAACGATGTCCATATTTCATATTGGGTTAACTTAATAATTGTTAAATTATGATTGTGAATGGAGTGTTGAATAACTCGATTTTATTTCAATAAAATTTAGCGTCTTTTGCTTTTTATAGATTATTAGATTATTAGATTATTAGATTTTTAGACCCAAGACCCAAGACCCAAGACTAAGAATAAACTGCTGGACTTCGACTATTGGATTTAATTATGTTTTTTTTGTCGATTATCAGTGGCTAAATTATTGAGGTAGATTTAAGCTGATTCTGTACAATGAAAAAGATATTGCAAAGCAAGAAAATTCTAAGTTTCATTAAATAGCAAATCTTAGGTATAAACTTATTATC
>JALUZN010000251.1 GCA_027011835.1 Draconibacterium sp.
GATTAAAACAGATAGAAATTAAGCGGGCGAGGGTGCATAATTTAAAGAATTTAAACCTACAAATCACTCTAAATAAGCTTGTTGTAATAACCGGCGTTTCCGGATCGGGAAAATCGTCGTTGGCATTCGACACTCTTTTTGCCGAAGGACAGCGACGTTATGTAGAGAGTCTTTCGTCGTACGCCCGTCAGTTTTTGGGCAGAATTAACAAACCCGAAGTAGATTTTATTAAAGGAATTCCGCCGGCAATTGCAATAGAGCAAAAAGTAAATACACGAAATCCACGGTCAACTGTGGGAACATCGACCGAAATTTACGATTATTTAAAACTCCTTTTTGCCCGCGTTGGGAAAACTTTCTCGCCGGTTACCGGAAAGATTGTAACCCGGCAACGCGTTACCGATGTAGTTGACTTTATAAATTCTTTCGATCCGGGAACACGATTAATTATTACCTCCCCACTCCTTCCAAAAAATAACCGAACTATTTTGCAGGAAGCTGAATTGTTAATGCAACAGGGTTTTACCCGCCTCGAGATTAACGATGAAATAAAACGCATTGATGAACTACTTGAAAGCAAACCCAAAGAATCTGCTTTAAAAAGCAGTCACCTCGTTATCGACCGAATTTCGACAAATAACGATGAAGACACACAAAGCAGGATTGCCGACTCGGTCCAAACAGCTTTTTTTGAAGGACATGGTGAATGTCGTGTTAAGATTTTTGGGAAGAAAATTACTTCGCAAACATTTTCAAATCTTTTTACAGCCGACGGAATAGAGTTTGAAGAACCGACTGTTCACATGTTCAGTTTTAACAATCCGGTGGGTGCTTGTCCGGTTTGCGAAGGTTACGGAAAAGTTATTGGCATTGATGAAGACCTTGTTATTCCAAATAAATCGCTCTCTATTTATCAGGATGCAATTGCATGTTGGAAAGGAGAAAAAATGAGCGAATGGAAAAATAAACTGATATACTCGGCCGAAAAATTCAATTTTCCCATTCATAAACCTTTTTATGAATTAACCGAAGAGCAGCGGTTCTTACTTTGGACTGGCAACGAATATTTCGATGGGTTAAATCGCTTTTTTAAACACCTCGAAGAGAATAGTTATAAAATTCAATATCGCGTTATGCTTTCGCGCTACCGTGGCAAAACCATTTGTCCTGCCTGCAAAGGCAGCCGGTTAAAGAAAGAGGCCGGGTACGTAAAAGTAGGAGGCAAATCGTTGCAAGAGCTGGTTTTAATGCCTGTTTCCGAATTACAACTATTCTTTAAAAAATTGGTTTTGTCGGACTACGATACCGAAATTGCAAAACGTATTTTAATTGAAATTAATAACCGCATCGAATTTCTTTGCGATGTTGGACTGGGATATCTAACGTTAAATCGCCTCTCATCAACATTGTCTGGAGGCGAGTCGCAGCGCATAAATTTAGCCACATCGCTGGGTAGCAGTCTGGTGGGTTCGCTCTACATTCTCGACGAACCCAGTATTGGATTGCACTCGCGCGACACCGACCGATTAATAAAAGTTTTACGCCGGTTACAAAAAATTGGCAATACGGTAATTGTGGTCGAACACGATGAAGAAATTATCCGCGCTGCCGACGAGATAATCGATATTGGTCCGTTTGCAGGAATACACGGCGGAGAAGTTGTTTTTCAGGGAACTCATGCCGAACTACATAATAAACCTAAAAGTTTAACCACAAAATACCTTTCCGGCGAAGAGAAAATTGAGACACCTAAACAGCGAAGAAAGTGGACAAACTCAATTGAAATAATTGGAGCGCGCGAAAACAACCTGAAAAACATAAACGTTAAATTCCCGCTGAATACCATTACAGTTGTAACCGGTGTAAGCGGCTCCGGAAAATCGTCGCTGGTATCAAAAATTCTTGCCCCCGGAATGACAAAAATACTGGGTGGTTATGGCGAGCGAACCGGAGAACACGATGCAATTTTGGGCGATTACAAAATGATAACCGCCATTGAGTTTATAAATCAAAATCCAATCGGGAAATCATCGCGGTCGAATCCGGTTACCTACTTAAAAGCATACGACGAAATCCGAAAGCTTTTTGCCAGCCAGCAGGCAGCAAAAGTTTTACGGTTGAAACCATCGCATTTTTCGTTTAATGTTGATGGTGGCCGTTGCGACGAATGTCAGGGCGAAGGAACAATTAAAGTGGAGATGCAGTTCCTGGCCGATGTTTATTTGCTTTGCGAAAGCTGCGGAGGGAAACGTTTTAAAGAGGAGATTCTCGATGTTCGCTATAAAGACAAAAACATCGACGACATCCTAAACATGACAGTCAATCAGGCAGTTGAACTCTTTTCAACAGGAGAAAGTTCAACCGAGAAAAAGATAACGAAACGGTTAAAACCATTGCAAGATGTAGGGTTGGGATACATTAAACTGGGACAAAGTTCGAACACTCTTTCCGGAGGTGAAAGCCAGCGTGTTAAACTGGCCTCGTTTCTGGCAAAAGAGAAAGACTCTCCTACCCTGTTTATTTTCGATGAACCAACCACAGGGCTCCATTTTCACGATATAAAAAAACTGCTCGATTCGTTTCATGCACTTATCTCGCGCGGGCACTCAATTATTATTATCGAGCACAATTTGGAAATTATTAAATCGGCCGACTGGATTATCGACCTTGGACCTGAAGGTGGCGAAGTTGGTGGAAAACTTGTTTTTGAAGGTACTCCCGAAAATCTTGTAAAAGTTAAAAACTCGTACACAGGAGAAGCGTTAAGAGAAAAACTATAATCACATAAATTCAGAAATAATAAATTTATTCTTTCCCGACACTCTCGGGCAACCGCTTCCACTCGCGCCATAATATAAGTCCCACAACAATTGCCGACATCGAGTCGGAAATGGGGTACGACAACCAAATTCCATCTATTCCCCAAAATCCGGGCAACACCAGCAATAGCGGAATTAAGCCAATAATTTGGCGAAAAAGTGTGGCAAACATAGCTAATTTTGCTTTCCCCACTGCCTGAAAAAAGTTAGAAGCAACAATTTGAAATCCAACAATAGGAAGAGCCAAAAGCATCAATCGCAAACCACGAATTGTAATGGCATAAAGTTCTTCACTATCGCTATTAAACAGTTTTATAATAGTCCCCGGAATTGCCTCGGTAACAGCAAAAGCCACAATGGCAATTACGGTAGCTGCAGTGAGCGATATCCGTAAAGTTTCGCGAATTCGGCTAACCGATTTAGCACCAAAATTAAACCCGATAATGGGTTGCGATGCCATATTCAGTGCAATAATAGACATTACTACAAGCATGGCCACCGAGTTAATAATTCCCATTGCGCCAACGGCAAGGTCGCCACCATAAATAATAAGTTGCTTGTTTATTAACCCTTGCACAAAGCTGTTGGCAATTTGCATCGAAAAAGGAGCCATTCCGATGGCAACAATCTGCCCCAATATTTTCCAGTTAATTCGAATATTTCGTCCCCGAAGTAAAATTACTGCCCGCTTGCTCCGGAAGTGTAAAAGCACCCACACCATTAAAACAAACATTGAAATAATGGTTGCATAGGCAGCTCCTTTCACGCCCATTCCAAACCCAAAAATAAAAATTGGATCGAGAATAAGGTTGGTCACCGAGCTAAGAATCATAGAAACCATTGCTATTTTGGCATTGCCCTCGGAACGAATTACATTGTTTAACGAAAAACCGATTACCATAAAGAAAACACCACCCAAAATTATATCGAGGTAGTCGTTTGCATATTGGAAAGTCTCTTCGGTTGCACCAAACGAGCGAAGAATTGGCACCTTTAAAAGATAGATAACCACCATTATTACAGCCGAAGTTACCATCATAAACAGGAACCCTGTGCCGAGTGTTTTTTCCGCGCCATCGAAATCTTTTTTCCCTAAGTTTATTGAAACGTAAACGCCGGTACCAATACCTATTAACATTCCAAATGCCATCATAATCAACATTACAGGAAATATAATTGAGATACCGGAAAGTGCCTCGGCACCAACCCCCTGACCAATAAAAATACGGTCGACAATGTTGTAAAGTGTATTGGCAAAAATACCAATGAATGCCGGAATAAAATATTTCAGCAACAACTTACCAATTTTTGCTTCGCTTAATTCATCGATTTTTTTCATCGTTCAACAAATGTAAAAAATTACTGTAACAAATAAAGTTGTTTAAATTTTCTACTTAATTTATTTGAATTTTATCGGCTCCATTGTTTTCAACTCAATAAAATGTAGTTTTGCAAAAAAAATAAAATGGCAACGCAGAAAATTAATCCGAAATTAAAAGAGAAGCTTTTTTCTTCTCAACCCGATATTGTGATTGCGGCAATTCATCGTATAAAAGAAAAGGGGAATAAACTCTATATTCCGCTGATGTTCGAGTTGTTGAACTCAAATCCCAAGGAAGAGGTTTTTTCTGAAATTAAAAAGCTGCTTGAAACAGTAAAAGACAAAGAGACCGTTCCAAGTTTTATTGAAGCAATTGAAAACAAAAAATATAAGGCGGTTAGAAATACTATACTTGCCACCTGCTGGCAAAACGGGCTCGATTTCAGCAATTATTTACCGTTGTTTGCCGACATTGTAATTAATGAAGAGTGGGAAGATTCGTTCGAAGCATTTACTGTTATCGATAATCTGCAATATTTACCCGAACAAAAAATAGTT
The DNA here is from genome assembly GCA_027011835.1 of Draconibacterium sp. Taxonomy (GTDB): domain Bacteria; phylum Bacteroidota; class Bacteroidia; order Bacteroidales; family Prolixibacteraceae; genus Draconibacterium. The sequence goes on from JALUZN010000251.1 coordinate 4,699, forward strand.
GAAGAAGTTATTGTAAAAGTGGAAAGTGCGAAAGAAAATGCCTCTGAGCAGAAAGCATACTTTTTAAACGAGATTCTAAATAAATTAAAACAATAATTCGCATAAAAAACCACAAATTCGCAAATAATTTCCAACGTTAATTATCGGCGAATTTGTGGTAATTCACGATTTTATTTCCGGTTCGAGAAGTATTTCATAAACTGAGAACGCTCGTACATAAGCGGGTCGGGAATGTTTTTATATGAAAGACGGCCACGGAAATCTTCAACTTTGTCGAAACTCCATTTTTCCATAAACTTCGATAAGTCATCAATCATTTTAGTAACAACACCTGCACCGTTTAAATATAAAGTTGAACAGAGTTGTGCTACTTGTGCGCCGGCCAAGATTTGTTTAACAACCGCATCGCCATCGTGTATTCCTGTCGATGCTGCAATATCTAAACCACCAACTTTTGTAGAAACCAGTCCCACCCAACGCAAAGTACGGCGAATATCGGCAGGCGAGCTAAACACTTCCGACGAAGTAAGCTCGAGTGTTTCTAGATTGATATCGGGTTCGTAAAAGCGGTTAAACATAACCACTCCGGCTGCACCGTTTGCTTTTAATTTATCGGCCATCCCAACAATATTGCTATGGTAAACACCAAATTTTACCGACACCGGTATAGTTACCTCACTTTTTACTTTTCTCAACACATCAATATACAACTGTTCCACTTCTCCGGGCTTCTCGTTTCTGTCGGTTGGTACATGAAAAATATTTAACTCCAGTGCATCGGCTCCGGCCTCTTCAAAGTCTTTAGCAAAGGTTGTCCACTCGGCTGACGAAACACAATTTACGCTTGCTATCATAGGAATATGAACAACTTTCTTTACCTCTTTTAACAATTCAAGATGTTTCGAAATGGTATTTTCGCGCAGGTAGTTTTTAATATAATCTTCTGCTTCGGGATAATCCATTGCCTGTTGGTCGTTGCCCAACATACTGGTTACCTCGTTATTTATCTGCTCTTCGAAAACAGATTTTAAAACTACTGCTGCCACACCGGCCTTTTCAAGTTCTACAATTTTTTCTACCGAACCGGTTAATCCAGAACTAGCTGCTACCAAAGGGTTTTTCAATTTCAAACCCAAATATGTTGTTTCTAAATTACTCATTTTATATCGTTTTAGTTTTGGGTTTTAGAATTCTGCATTTTTCTCCAATAAACATCGTTAAAAATTCAAAAAACAACTCAACCCTGTTATCAATCTTTTCAATAATTTCTTGCTCCAAATATTTTACTACCAACACGAACCATTGTACTGCCCTCTTCTACTGCCAATCCATAATCGTTCGACATACCCATGGAAATCTCCACAAATTTTTTCGAAGCCGAAAAGTATTCATTTTTTAGCAGATTAAAAATATTTTTTAATGTTCTGAATTCATTTCTTATCTGATTTTTATCCTCAGTAAATGTTGCCATCCCCATAACTCCAACAATTTCAACATTTTTCAGATTTTTAAACGTTTCCGATTTCAGAATCTCTCTCGCTTCGTTAACCGACAATCCAAACTTAGTAGCTTCGGTGGCAATATGAAATTGAAGCAGACAATTTACAGTACGACTATTTTTGGCTGCCTCCTTATTTATTACTTTCAAAAGTTTTAACGAATCGACTCCATGAATAAGTGAGATAAACGGAGCAATGTATTTTACCTTGTTCGATTGTGGATGCCCGATAAAATGCCACTCAATGTCTTTTGGCAATGTTTCGTATTTCGTAACTAAATCCTGTACTTTGTTTTCACCAAAAATTTTATGCCCAACATTGTACGCAGCCATAATATCTTCGTTGGGTTTGGTTTTCGAAACCGCAACCAGCGTAATATTTTCAGGCAACTCCTTTTTTATTGCTAAAATTTCTTTCCCAATATCCATGGTAAATAATTTTGTTGTAAAATTAAAAATTATGATGAGACTTTTATCTATTTTCAGGAGGGAAAAATTATACCTTTGCCACCGAAAATGGAAAAACCGCAACAGATAATAGAAAAGTTAAATTCTTTGGGGGCCAAAGAAGAACCTTTTATTTTTCTTGTTGATTTTGAAGGTGTAAATCCACAAATTTTAAAGCCCAACGACACAGACAAAATACTTTGGCAAACCCGCAGCAGCTCAAATTTCGAGAGTATAAAAAGCAAAGCAACAATTTCGAAATGGGAAATTACACCCGTTGAGTTTCAACAATATAAAAAAGAGTTTAACACCATTCAAAGCCATATTCATAATGGCGACACTTACCTTTTAAATTTTACTCAACCCACAAAAATAAAAACCAATCTCGAGCTTGAAGACATTTTTCATCTCAGTTCGGCTTCATATAAAATACTTTTAAAAAAATCGTTTGCATGCTTTTCGCCCGAAACCTTTGTGAAAATTATCGATGGAAAAATATCATCGTACCCCATGAAAGGAACAATTGACGCGGAGACAGAGAATGCAGAAGAGAAACTTTTAGCCGACACAAAAGAGTTGGCCGAACACAATACGATTGTCGATTTAATTCGAAACGACCTGAGTTTGGTTGCAGAAAATGTACAAGTTGAAAAGTTCAGATACCTTGAACGAATTAAAACCAACCGTAGCGATTTATTACAGGTAAGCTCAAAAATAACCGGAGATTTACCATCAGATTATGCTCGAAATATTGGCAACATTATTTACACAATGCTACCCGCAGGTTCAATTTCGGGAGCACCAAAAAAGAAAACGGTTGAAATAATTCAGAAAACAGAAAAGTACACACGCGGATTTTATACCGGTATTTTCTGCTATTTCGATGGAAAGAACCTCGACAGTTGTGTACTTATTCGATATATTGAAAACAAAAACGGAGAGCTTATTTACAAAAGCGGAGGTGGCATTACATTTAAAAGCGAAGCCGAAAATGAATACGACGAGATGTTAAAAAAAGTGTATGTACCAATTATTTGAAACTATAAAATGCAACAACGGAGAACTGGTTAATATTAAATGGCACAACCGGCGATTTAACCGCGCGCGTAAAATGTGTTTCGAACAAACCAACCAACTCGACTTAGCAAAAATTATAACGGTGCCACCACATGCGCAAAGCGGTATTTTCCGGTGCCGTGTAACCTATTCCGAAACGATTGAGAAAATTGAATTCGTTCCGCATCAATATCGAAAAATAGAGAGTTTAAAAATAATTGAAGAGAACAACATTGATTACAAATTTAAATTCTCGAACCGCGAACCACTGAATCTTCTTTTTGCAAAACGGGGTAATTACGACGATATAATAATTGTAAAAAACGGATTTATTACAGACAGCAGCGTTGCAAATCTTCTCTTTTTCGACGGAGATAAATGGTGGACACCCGACACTCCGCTTTTGCCCGGTACTCAACGCGCAAAACTACTGGAAGAGAAAAAAGTTTTGGAATGCAAAATATCTGTTTCCGACTTAACACAATTTCAAAAAGCTGGTTTAATAAATGCTATGTGGAGTTTCAGCAATATGCCCATAGTTGACATTAAGAATATAAAATAAAAAAGCCCTGCAAAATGCAGAGCTTTCAATATCATAAACTAAAAACACTAGCAACTTGCGCTATCAGGAGTTCCGTTTCCGGTAACTTCCCAGGTATTCCCCGAGTTTAACAACTCGTCGACACAAGTAACTTTACGTTTTTGCTGAACTTCGTCGATTTGCTTTACCATCTCCTGATCGTAAACCAATGCGTCAACATTTCGTATTACACCAAATGCAACAGGAAAATCGGGAAGTTGCATATTAATTAGTGCCAAATGCAAAGTCGGGTCAACTTCTTCAGCATCGTGCACCAAAATATCGTCGATTGTATAACCGTCTTTTCCAATCTCAACAACTTTAAGTTTAGCATTCTCGAACACCAAACCTTTTTCGTTTTCGGCTCCAAAAAGCATTGGTTTTCCGTGCTCCAAAAACAGTTGTCGGTCGGCACGATGATTCGGGTCGGTAATT
>JALUZN010000252.1 GCA_027011835.1 Draconibacterium sp.
CTTTATCGAAGAAATAGTTTAGTTTAGCGTTAACAGTAAAAACCGGTTAGTTTAATAACCGGTTTTTTTATGCACAAAGTGTGGTATTTTTACTTTTTTGATGTTACATTTGAAACTCTTGTGCAGGAATAAACCGAAACTATAAATGAACAGGATTAAAAGTATTGCTATAATAGAGGTCGACTATCATCAGGAAGTTTTAAAAAGTTTAATTGAGATCCTCGAACCTTTGAATTGTAAGATTTATGTGTTTTCGCTCGAAAAAATCTGGAAGAGAGCAGCCATAAAAACTAAATTGAAAAAAACAGAGGTTTATCTTGCTAAAAACCGCCGCGAAATAAAAAAGTTAATTACGAATAATCTTGAAATTATTAATAACACCGAACTGATTATTTTTAATACCCTCGCATCAAAATTCAGATTGTTTGCATCAATTCAATACAAACCGCCTGTTTTATTGCGTGTACATAATGTTAATACTTACCTGAATTTTAGCTGGAAAAATCTCGATTTCAAGCTCTCTCCTTTTTATATTTGGAAAGATACTTCGTATATTTTTCGCAGAGTAATTGGTGGTTTCGAGCTTTTCTATCGTAAAAAGTTCATTCAAAACAGGGTCGATTATTTTAGTTTTCCCGAAAAATCGGTTGCACAATATGCAATTAAAAATGGTTTTGTTCAGGAGGAGAGGGTTATCGATTTTATTCCGTTTGTTTATGCCAATACAGAAACTATTAAAGTTGTCGAAAAAGATTTTGTGTCGATAACAATAGTTGGGTTGGTCGATAAGCGTAAAAAAGACTATAACGAGGTTTATGAGGCCTTTAAAAACCTGGTTCCCCGATTAAAAAGCAGAGTGGTTTTAAACTTTCTTGGCCGGCCTGTTGGTATAAAAGGCAAAGCAATTTTAGGAAAGTTTAAAAAGCTCGAAAACTCAAACTTCAGGGTAAACACATACAATGCATTTGTTCCGCTCGACGAGTTTAAACGGGTAACCGAAAATACCGACTTTTTGCTTATTCCGGTTACGCAGTTTTATCATTTCTCCATTTTTCGCGAAATAGCCGGAAAAACAAAAGTCTCGGGGAACATTAACGATGCTATTGTTTCGGGGAAGCCGGCATTAATTCCATCGTTTTACGAACTCGAAAAAGGGATAAAGCCGATGTTTGTAACCTATTCCGGTACAGAGGAGTTAATGCGCCGTTTAAGTGATTGGATTTCAACGCGGTCGTTCCTCGAGATTGATACAAAGAAAATTCTGGAGAAGCGGTCGTTTAAAGAGGTTTCAGGGCAAGTTGGCGCGAGTTTACAGCGAATTATTAAAGAGAAATCTAATCGAAAATAAAAGACAAAAGTTTATCGAGGTTGGCTTTTTGAATTTTATCCAACTCCTTTCTTCGTTTCCTGCCCAGTTCCGAACATGAATTGTAAAATGAGGAGTCGTTAAGCAAATACATAATTCTGTTTTCTATCTCCTGCACCGAATAGGGATTAAAGTAGTGTGCACCGTAACTGCATACTTCGGAGATTGCTGTGGCTGCCGATGCCAAAACAGGCGTGCCGTATTGCATGGCATCGAGCGGTGGAATACCAAAGCCTTCTTGTAGACTTGGATAAATAAACCCGAATGCATTGGCAAGTAATAGTTGCAACGTTTCGGATGAAACGTAATCGATAAAAACAAATGATTTCTTGTTTTTTACTTCCATTATCTTTTTTGACCCCAAAACTCCCAGTACAACTACTTTTTTATTTTGCATGGCCTTTTTTGTACATAAATGGTCGAATGCTTTAATGGCACGGTACGAATTTTTAAACCACCTGCCGGCACTAATAATCAGAAAATACTCCTTCTGTTTTATGTTGTGTTTATTAAAAAAGTCGTTTTCTTCCCGATAATTAAACTGCTCTTTCATTCCCGGACTTGGAGAATAAAAAACATGAATTTTTTCTTCGGGTACATGTGGAAAGTGGTAAAGAATAGAATACTTTGTGTGATTCGATACGGTAACAATTTCAAGTTTTGGATGGTTAATGAATTTCGAAATACGCTTTTTTTGAGCATTCGATTCGTTCATTGGATAAAACCGGTTGAGTAGAATTTGTTTTAATCTCCCGAAGCGTGATTTTCGATAAAAGTGCCGGTATTTATCGCCTGTTACTTCCATATAACGCAGGTCGTGTACCGTAATAATAGGAGTAATGCTTTTGGGCATTTTTGCATCCGAATCGGTTTCGGAACCCAAAAACAGAACATCGTACCGGTTTGAAGCTAGCAGGTTTTCAACCTCACTTAACGTTGTGCATTTAAATACGTTGGTTGTTTTGGGTAAAATATCAATTGTAAATTCGGGGTTCGAGTTGTTTTGTGGATTGTAATAAACATCGAATAATTTGCCATGTTTAATGGCCTGGCGCAAAATAAAATCGGTATACGTTGCCGAGCCATTTGCCAATTTTTGTGCCGGTGTTAATGCAAAAAGTACCTTCTTCATTTTGTCGAAATTAATTTTATTATACCGGATATCCGTATTTCCCCAAATCAATACCAATTATTTCCGAAACTTTTCGATTCCCTTTGGCATAATAATTTGTCAAAAAATCTTTATGTTTTTCCAAATATTTCGGGTTAATTTTTCCGAAAGGAATTGATGCGTTAAAACGATGTACTTTTTGCATAAATTTTTTCCTTTTTTCAATCGGTATTTTCTTCTGTGGATTTCCCAAATTATTTTGCAAAAAATTGATAGTTTTTCGAGTAATATTTTCTGCCCACACTCCCGATTTTGTGTGCCTGCTGTTTTTAATGCTGTCGATGTAGTAGGGCATTGCTTCGTTCGAGTCGATGCCGATAAACGGGCACAAATCGTTTTCTAAAAAGCCGTGCATATCTTTAGTCATCTCTTCGAAAACAACCACTTTAACATCGTCGAACAAGCTTTTGTAAAGAGTTATTAACGAATAGTAATCGGCAAAATGATAAACATTTTGTTTCCCTTCGCTTTCGAGTTTAATATTCAGCTCCATCCATTTATTAAACGAAACCATCCTCGAATTTAAAAATCGGCTTTCGTGTTTGTAAAACTCCGAATAGAGCGATTTCTGTAATTTTAATTGGTTTCGAATAATAAGTAATATTTTGGCATCGGGGAAAAGTGCTTTAAAACGTTTGGCAATGGTGGTGCGACTTTGTGGTATCCCTCTCGAAAGTGGCAGGAATGTTCCACAGGCGAACTCTTTTGAAAGAACAATTGGGAGAGCCGGGTCATAGTCTCTTGTTATTTCCTCCCTTATTTTATCGGTATCGAAATACAACTCATCGTCGTGAACTGTTTTTATAAATGCACAGTTCGAAGTTGAATTGTAGTTTTCGGCTCCACCCGTAAAGTTTATAAAAGGCAGCCGTGCAAAAAAATTCTGTTGCAACGAAGTGGAAGCCGCTTTGGGCATTCCAATATGAATTATGGTATTTTTATCGGTTGATTTCACAATTAAATTATTTGTGGTTATTATATTGGATAACCGTATTTTCCTAAATCTATTCCTATTTGTTCCGACACTTTTCTGTTTCCGGCTTTATAATATGTTTCAAGAAACTTTTTCTCATTTTCAGAATATGTAGTATCAATTTTTCCAAAAGGAATTAAATGAGTTATTCGGTGTATCCGTTTCATAATTGTTTTTCTTTTTTCTATTGAAATGTTTTTTTGCGGATTTCCCAATTTGTCTCTGAAAAAGTTAAGCGTTATCCGAATTCCTTCTTCTGTCATAATACTTGCTTTCGAACGTCTGCTGTTTTTTTTCGTATCGAAGTAATGTTTCATCGCCTTTTCTGAATCTACCTGAATAAATGTACACAACTCGTCGCTTACAAAACTTTGCATGTCTTTAATCATCTCTTCAAAAATAACAACTTTTACCTCACGAAACAGACTTTTGTATAGACTGATAATTGAATCGTATTCGGCAAACCTGAAAATGTTGTCTTGCCCGTTTTCGTGCAAGTTAATGTTCCAATTTATCCATTTATTAAACGATATTTTTTTTATTGGGATGTTGTTCCGCTCACCTTTTAGTTTTTGAACATACATTGATTGATGTATATTAAATTGATTGCGGATGATAATAAGAATTTTTGCATCGGGGTAAATTGCTTTAAACCGGTTGGCAATAGTTTCTCTCTCTTGTGGAATTTTGGTAAATTGCTTTAATATTGGCATGCACACGTTTTCGTGCGAAAGCACTATTGGGAGATTCTTTTTAAAAGAAGTTTCAAAAACGTTTTTTATCTCCGACTCGCGATAGTAGAGATCTTTTTCAAAAATAATCCGTTTTAAGGCTTTTTTTAGTGCTGTATTATCGCTTCCTAATCCAACATAATTTATTAAAGGCAACCGTGAGAAAAAATTTTGTTGCAACGATGTGGAAGCCGCTTTGGGCATCCCAATATGAATAATGGTATTTTGTTTTTTATCTTTCATTGTTATGTTCAATGCTATTTTTTTTTAGTCGAAACTGTAATTGTATTTTTCAATTAGAAACTTTTCTTTCTGTTTTACCAGTTCTGCAGTCTCTTCGTCGTAGTAAAAATGGTAATTATTCCGCATTGATTTATTTGTTTTTTCAACCATCTTTTTAAGTGTATCTTTCATCTCTTTAACAGAAATACCCATATTTTCAGCATTTTCGATTAACGATGTATGCAACGTTTCTGTCTTCAGCATAATGTCGATAAAATTGTTCTCTTTATCAAACTCCGTTAGCTTATTAAAATCGGTAATGTCGGCTGATTTCTTTAAAAAATCGTAACTGTAAATTTTAAGAAAAAGGAAAGTGACTAGCCCTGCAAAATCTGAAATAGGCGACTCATTATATCCCTCTTTAAAATCAGTTTTCTTCTCAATTAAAAGGTTTTTTAACCATCCGCGAAATAGTTCCGGGTTAAACGAATCTTTATATAATCTTTTCCATTCTCTCCGTCTCGATGAGTGAAAAAGAAACTCTTTCATGCCGCTGTACGACGACAGTTTCGGTACTTTTGTGAGGCGATAATGCAAGCCGCCACGGCCCAAACAACCAAAAGCCCAAATCGATACGTACCAGTCCCATGGATTGCGAATGGTGCCAATTTTTAAAATGGATTGAAAATCGGAAACTAAATCCTCTGGAATTGTATGGTACAAGGCATGTTTGCCCAAAACAGTACTGTTTAACGATGGCAATTGGCTTAAAATTTTAATCATATGTGAGCTGCCTGTTTTCTGTAGATCGAAATAGATGAACTTGTCATTTATTAACATATATGGTAAATCAGTTAGAATTAGTATTGCACTCAAAAATATATTTTTCCCGACAATTTACAACTCTTTAATCGAAAGAATTCGCCTCGATTGGTTATCTGCCAGCTTGTTGCATTTGCGAGTGAAGGGGCTTTTGCAGGTTGTTTGTAAAATACATAAACTCACTTTGTTAAGAATAATTGATAATTGTAAAATATAGATTTCAAAGAATCTCTGTTTTGAAAAAAAATATATTTTTGTTCTTTTTAATCTAAGTTAGCTAAACGTTATAAGGTGAAGTTGTTTAAAGTTAAAGGGGATTTTCGAGAGTGACATATTGATTTTATTGGCAAAGCTCGGTTTTTATAGCATAGCCAAAGCTATGGTATAAAAAATAGCTGAAGTCCAATAGAATCAATATGTTGCTCGCAGATTTTCAATTTGACTTTAAACAACTTCGGTATAAATATCTGTTGTTTTGTTATTACTGCCATTTTTATTTGGGTGTGGCTTGTTACATCAGCCGCACATAGAAGTAACATTTCATTTAAATAAAGCTGAAAATATAGTGCCTTTTAATCGAATTGCAATTTGGATTGAAAATGATTTACTTTCGAATGTGAAAGTGCGGTATTTTATTAGAGAAGAGTATATTTAAGGATGCAGTAAATCCATAACATTAATAAAGCTAATTCAATGATTAATTTTCCGGAGAAAATAGTAAGTGAGGCTCAGTTAGAAGAGCTTTTGGCAGCACCAACTACAGGTGTTGTTGAGATGATGAAAAAGCTAAAAGGCGATATTATTTTTCTTGGCGTTGCCGGGAAAATGGGAGTCTCTATGGCGCGTATGGCAAAAAAAGCCTGCGATATTGCCGGAGTTCAAAAAAGAATTATCGGTGTTTCGCGGTTTAGTTCCGAGACGCAACGTTTATTTCTTGAAGAAAATGGAATTGAAACAATAAAGGGAGATCTTGTTAATCAGGAGTTTATTAATAGTTTGCCTGAGGTTGAAAATGTTTATTACCTCGCAGGGATGAAATTTGGAACCGAGGGAAATGAGTCGTTTACCTGGGCCATGAACTCGTATCTGCCCGGGCTGGTTGCCGAAAAGTTTAGCCATTCGAAAATAGTTGCATTTTCAACAGGATGTGTCTATCCGTTGGTTTCATACAAAACAGGAGGTTCTTTAGAAACCGATGCTACAAATCCGGTGGGAGAGTATGCTCAGTCGTGTTTAGGGCGCGAGCGGCTTTTTGAATTTGGTAGCATAAAAAACAGTACACAAGTTTCATTAATACGTCTTTTTTATGCCGTAGAAATGCGCTATGGCGTGCTGGTTGATATTGCTACTAAAGTTTTTAACGAAGAACCGGTTGACATTACAATGGGGTATGCAAATGTAATTTGGCAAGGCGATGCCAATGCTATGATTCTTCAAACGATATTACATGCTAAAAGTCCGGCATTTCCAATTAATATTACCGGACCCGAATTAATCTCAATTCGCGAAACAGCATTGAAATTTGGTGAGTTGATGAAGAAAAAAGTGAAATTAACAGGAGTTGAAAACGAAACTGCATTCCTTGGAAATGCAGATATGTCGTTTAAATTATTTGGGAAACCCAATGTTACTGCTGAACGGGTAATAAACTGGACAGCACAATGGATTTCTGAAAACCATCGGCTTTTGGGAAAACCCACCCATTTTGAGGTGCGCGATGGAAAATATTAATTAGACTTACCACTTAGAAACGATGAACTACAACGAATTACCAGAAGAAATAATTAGAGAACTGCACAAGGGAGTAGTGATTCCGGCATTGCCGTTGGCTTTGAATAAAAACCGCGAAATCGACGAAAGTCGTCAGCGTGCATTAATTCGTTACTATCTTGCTGCCGGCGCAGGAGGTGTTGCGGTTGCCGTTCATACTACTCAGTTTGAGATTCGTTTGCCCGAAATAAATCTTTACGAAAGAGTGTTGCGTATTGCAAGCGAGGAGTTCGACCGTTTTGCAAACCAAATGAATAAACCGGTAATTAGAGTTGCCGGAGTTATTGGAAAAACGGAGCAAGCAGTAAAAGAGGCAACACTGGCACTAGAAAATGGATATCATGCGGTATTGTTGGGAGTAGCTGCTTTTGCAGGAGCTACAAATGCCGAAATAATTGAGCACTGTAAAACGGTTGCCAAAATAATTCCGGTTATTGGGTTTTATTTACAACCTGCTGTGGGTGGCGGAAAGTTAGATGTCGACTTTTGGCGCGAATTTGCAAAAATAGAAAACGTGATTGCAATAAAAATGGCACCGTTTAATCGCTACCAAACATTCGATGTGGTACGGGCAGTTGCCGAATCGGGCAGAGCCGATAAGATTGCTCTGTACACCGGAAACGACGATAATATTCTTGTTGATTTACTCTCTGAATTCGCGATTAATGTTAACGGAAAAGTAGTTAAAAAACGAATTGTTGGCGGACTGTTGGGACACTGGGCAGTTTGGACACGAACAGCTGTAAAACTCCTCGACGATGTTCACCGTGGAAAGTTCGATGGCAATACTCGTGCAACCATTACACGCGCATTGGAAATTACCGACAGCAATGCTGCTTTTTTCGATGCAGAAAATAACTTCGCAGGTTGTATTGTTGGGCTTCACGAAGTATTAAGGAGGCAGGGGTTGTTCGAAGGAGTTTGGACTTTAAATGAAAATGAGGTTTTAACTGCCGGACAAAAAAGCGAAATAGACCGGGTTTATAAAGCTTACCCGCATTTAAACGACGACGATTTTGTTGCTGAGCATCTCGAAGATTGGCTGTCGTAAAGGAGTTTTAGCTCTCGTTCAGCATAAAATATAGATTGCACCCCAATGAGATGCACTTCCTGCAATAACCATAATGTGCCAAATTAGATGTGAAAACTTTAGCTTTTCGAGTTTGAAAAACAAAATTCCAAACGTGTAAAAAAAACCACCTGTGAAAATAAGGATTAAACTTGTGGTTGATAGATTTTGTTGAAGTTGAACAATAAAAAACAATAGAAGCCAACCCATTATTACATACGAAACAATAATGAAAATATTTACTCCTCGTTCAAACTTATTCGGGAGTATTAATTTTACCAGAAGCCCCGAAATGGCAAGCCCCCATTCAATGGCAAACATTAACCATCCGGAATTACCCCTTATTATTGCTAGGGCAAGGGGAGTGTAGGTTCCGGCAATAAGCAGATAAATGGCAATTTGATCGAAATTGTGGAAGAAATCTTTTGCTTTTCCGACAGAAAGCGAGTGGTTCATTGTCGACGAGAAATAGAGAAGAATAAGTGTTGCACCAAAAACCGAGCTGCTTATAATCATTCTGGTATCGCCATTAATAATACC
>JALUZN010000253.1 GCA_027011835.1 Draconibacterium sp.
AATATGTTTGAGTAATTGAAAAATACTTTATTATTAATCCTAAATTCTATCATTCTATAAAATATTAAAGTCATTTAATATGATGGTTTTTTAATCGTTCATTCCTAAAAGGATACACAAGCAACCACTAAAAAACGCTAACTGTCTAATAGTTAGCGTTTTTGTGTAGTCCCGACGGGAATCGAACCCATATCTATAGTTTAGGAAACTACTATTCTATCCGTTGAACTACGGGACCGCTTTTATGGGAGTGCAAAAATATGCAAAAACCCTTGTCCTGACAAATCATTCCGAAAATATTACCCGAAATTTAAGTCGCTGCTTGAAAGCGCAGGCTATTTTTGTACCTTGGAAGAGAAAAACAGCAACCATTTAAATAATAAAAAATGAAATCAAAAAAGAGTGTTTCTTTGGTGTTGGGTAGTGGTGGAGCCCGTGGACTGGCACACATTGGAGTAATACGATGGCTCGAGGAGAATAATTTTGAAATTAAATCTATCTCGGGTTGTTCAATTGGCTCGCTAATAGGTGGTGTTTATGCTGCCGGAAAACTCGATAAACTGGAGAAATGGATGCGGGCAATTTCAAAAACCGACATTGTTAAACTTCTCGACGTTTCGTGGGGCAGCAGTGGCCTGTTTAAAGGAGAAAAAATTATCAATACACTTGTCTCTCTTTTAGGCGATATTAAAATTGAAGATTTCTCTATTCCGTTTACCGCAGTTGCTGCCGACATTGTTGGCGGGAAAGAGGTGTGGATAAACTCCGGCTCTCTTTTTAATGCAATTCGAGCATCGGTATCGTTACCGCTTTTCTTTACCCCGTTTAATTATCACGGAACATTATTGGTTGATGGCGGAGTTTTAAACCCTGTGCCAATTGCTCCCACGTTTAACGATAATACCGATTTAATTATTGCGGTAAGCCTTGGTGGTGAGGCAATTCGTTTGGGTGAAAATAAAAATCAACTTTCAAAAAGAGAAGAGAGCAGTTTGTCGTTTCAAGAGAGTTTTATGAAATTTATCTCTACTATTCAAAAAGAGGATAAAAAAACAGAAAACTGGGGAATGTACGACATTGCCGATAAAGCTTTCGATGCTATGCAAAGTACAATTGCCCGGCAAAAAATTGCCGCTTATCCGCCCGATATTCTTATTGAAATTGCCCGGGATGCTTGCGGAACACTCGAATTCGACAAAACAGCCGAAATGATTGAATTGGGATATCGAACATCGGAGTTGGTTTTTAATAAAAACAGAGCAACAAACAACGGGTAAATTTAAGAGTGTGTTGCTTTTCTGTATCCTTTGTTTTCTATCGCTTTAGTTTTCATTTGAATGATTATCTTTGCGGTTCAATAAAACTGAGTTACGATGTTAGATAAGATAAAAGCATTACAAGAGGAATTAGAAAAGTTAGTTGCATCGAGCAAAGAGGAGGTTGATGAACTGCGTATAAAATACATCAGTAAAAAGGGGAGTATTAACCAGTTATTTGCCGATTTTAAATACGTTCCGCCCGAGAAGAAGAAGGAGGTGGGGCAGGCGATTAATACCCTTAAAAACTTTGCACTCGATAAAATTAACTCTTTAAAAGATTCGTTTGAAACTACCGACAGCGAAAACACCGGTATTGACTTAACCATGCCGGGCGAGCCGATGAAAATGGGTGCCCGCCATCCGCTGGCTTTGGTGAAAAACGAAATTATAGGAATCTTCTCGCGGCTTGGTTTTACTGTTGCCGAAGGACCGGAGATTGAAGACGACTGGCACGTTTTTTCTGCCTTGAATTTTCCTCCCGAGCATCCAGCCCGCGATATGCAGGATACTTTTTTTATTGAAAAAAATCCCGATGTGCTTTTGCGTACCCACACATCGAGTGTGCAAATTCGTGTAATGGAGCACACCGAGCCGCCCATCCGTTCTATTTTTCCCGGCCGCGTTTTCCGAAACGAGGCAATTTCAGCACGTTCGCACTGTATCTTTCATCAAATTGAAGGATTGTATGTAGATGAAAATGTTTCGTTTGCCGACCTCAAACAAACACTTCTGCAATTTGCCAAAGAGTTGTTTGGCGAAGGAACAAAAATAAGACTGCGCCCATCGTATTTTCCGTTTACCGAACCAAGTGCCGAAATGGATGTGAGCTGTTCGATTTGTGGAGGAAAAGGTTGTAATGTATGTAAATACACAGGCTGGCTCGAAATTTTGGGCTGCGGAATGGTCGACCCGAATGTTTTGGAAGGCTGCAACATCGACAGTAAAAAATATACCGGCTTTGCTTTCGGAATGGGAATTGAACGAATTACAATGCTGCGTTACGGAATAAAAGACATTCGTTATTTCTTCGAAAACGATGTACGGTTTTTAAAACAGTTCGAATCGGCTACATAGTCGCTGTATAAAAATTATATTTTGGTTTGAGAATAATATTTCCGTTTAAAAAATAGCGAAATATTTACC
>JALUZN010000254.1 GCA_027011835.1 Draconibacterium sp.
ATATTTACCTGTGTAAAAGTTCCGTTAAAAGGTGCATAGAGCGAGTGGCGCTTTAAACGTTTTTCGTCCTGTTTAATTCCATAATACTCGCTAAGCACATTTCTACTGGCTAAGAATATTCTTAGTTTTTCGTTTCTTACAACCGGTAATTCAGGTAAATCTTCCTCCATATTAATGGCTCTGAAAAACATTTCGTAAGCATTTAACTCCTCCGGAAAATCGACTTTTATATCGGGGAGTAATGTGGTTATAATGGTAAGAAACCGGCTTTTCCGGGCTTTTAAAGCCAGTTCAACTTCGTCTTTATAAATTTCGGCAATTAGTTGCCCTTTCTTAAACGATGAACCTTTGCGTAAAACAACGTCACCTTTCTCTATTTTACCCGACGCTTCGGCAACCAATGTTATTTCACTGCTCGAAACAACACGTCCTTCGCGCACCACCGACGATGTTATCTCGTTATATTTTATTGGTTCTGCCTTTACATACCTTTTCATTTTCATATCGGGCATGCGCGGTGGCTCCGGTTTCATCGAAATAAATAATTCGGAAAGTGCTGCCGCCCCTCCCAACAAAACAATTAGCGCAACAACAACAAATGTAATTTTTCTCCAACTCATAGTTCTATTTTCTTAATTCTCTTTCGCTCGTTTTAATTTCAACAAATTGAATGTTAAAAGGTTGATTTTTTTCAGCCTGCAAAAGTCCTATTTATTTTCTACACATAAACATATGTAGCATTTTCAATATAATAATTACCAATTATTTATTAATTGGCAAACTTGAGTATGACTTTTACAACTTAATAAGGTTTAATTGTGCCCGAATATATTTTACAACTAAAAAAACTCATCCATCTTAATTTTTACTATTGTTCGAATAATCAAGATTGAAATATGTGTTGTTCCTTAAAAAGAAATATTAACTTTGCCCGCTCCATTACAAAAATTATTCTTATGCAAGTGGCTGAATTTGATGTAGTTGTAATAGGCAGTGGACTAGCAGGGTTATCTGCTGCATACCATTCTTCGAAGTTTGGGAATGTTGCTGTGGTTACAAAATCGCAACTCGACACAAGTAACTCGTTTTATGCACAAGGTGGTATTGCAGCGGCTATTTCCGATGAGGACTCGCCGGAACTACATAAGCACGATACGCGTGTTGCCGGCCGCCGTCTTTGCGATACCGATGCTGTTGATGTGTTAGTAAACGAAGGAAAACAGCGCGTTCTCGAGCTTATTGAAATGGGAATGGAGTTCGACAAAAAAGATGGAGAGATTGTAATGGGGCTCGAAGGCGGGCACGGGAAACGGCGTGTTTTACATGCCGACGGCGATGCTACCGGAAGAGCAATTACCAGTTTTATGCTAAAAAAAGTTCAAGAGCAACCCACGGTAAAGTTTTTCGAAAATGTAGCAGCAATAAAGCTCTTACAAAATAACGATTGTGTTTGGGGATTGCACGCCTACGATTTTACTTCAAATAAAAATATTGTTTTTAAAACAAAATCGGTAATCCTTGCCTCGGGGGGAGTTTCACGGCTTTTCCTTCGCTCAACAAATCCGAATACCGCTACCGGCGACGGCATTGCAATTGCCTACGAAGCAGGAGCAAGAGTTGCCGATTTGGAATTTATTCAATTTCACCCGTCGGCACTGTACATGCCCGGCAAAGATGCCTTTTTAATTAGCGAGGCTGTGCGCGGCGAAGGTGCGTGGCTGGTAAACGAAAAGGGCGAACGTTTTATGAAAGACATTCATCCGTTGGCCGAACTGGCTCCGCGCGATGTGGTGGCTTACAGCATTTTCAGACAAATACAAAAATCGGAAAACAAAAATGTTTACCTCTCATTGCGCCACTTAGACCGCGAGAAAGTGATTCACCGGTTTAAAAACATCGACTTAAAATTAAAAGAGGTGGGGCTAAACATTGCCGACGACCTTTTGCCAATTGCTCCGGCTGCTCATTATATGGTTGGCGGAGTACGAACTAATTTAAATGCCGAAACAAATATATCGGGACTCTTTGTTTGTGGCGAAGTTGCCTCCACCGGAGTTATGGGTGCCAACAGGTTGGCAAGCAACTCGTTGCTCGAATGTTTGGTTTTTGGGAAACGTGCCAGCGAAAACGCAGCAAAACGAAAAAAACAGACTTGCATATACGAAATGCCCGACCCCATTCGTATTGATAAAGAAAACGAAGCGTTGTTTCTTCAATATAAAAATGAGATTGCAACTTTAATGAGCGAAAATCTGGGAATTGTTCGAAACAAAAAAATGATTGAAGCAGCTTTAATTCGATTTAGCGAAATTGCCAACAAATTTGCCGATTACAAAAACGAATACAACTTGCTGAAAATTAAAAACGCGGCTATCATTTGTAAATTAATTGCACAATCGGCATTAATACGTGAAGAGAGCCGGGGCGGCCATATTCGCGAAGATTTCCAAAAAGAGATTCCCGATTTTAAAGTTCATATTATTCAACAAAAAGGGAAGAACGTGACTTTTGAAAAAATAAAAAAATAAGGATGAAAGAGAAAGAGCTAAAATCAGCCGAGATTTTATTCGAACTTGCAATTGCCGAAGACATTGGAGAGGGCGATATTACCACCAACAATTTTATTCCTGAAGAAGAAAAAAAGAGTGCCGTTTTTGTTGCAAAAGACAGTGGTATTGTTGCCGGACTACAAGTGGCCGAAATGGTTTTTCGCAAATTCGACAGCCAGTTAGAATGGAATGTAAAACTTTGCGATGGAAGCAAAGTTGAAAAAGGCGATGTAATTGTTGAATTTACTGCACACTACCGTGCACTGCTTACCGGCGAACGAATTGCACTCAATTTTGTACAGCGTTTATCGGGCATTGCAACTCTTGCAAACCGCTGCATGAACGAAGTTGCCGGCTACAAAGCAGTAATTCTCGACACCCGGAAAACACTGCCCGGATATCGTACCCTCGATAAATATGCCGTTAAAACCGGAGGAGCATCCAATCACCGAATCGGGTTGTACGACATGGTAATGATAAAAGACAACCACATTCAAATTGCCGGAGGCATAAAACCGGCTGTCGAAGCAATTCGGAAAAACATTCCGATAAGTATAAAAATTGAGGTTGAAACAACAACAATCGAGCAGGTGCAGGAAGCCATTCAAGCCGGTGCCGATATTATTATGCTCGACAATATGAGTTTGGAAGAAATGAGCGCCTGCGTTAAATTAATCGATGGCAGGGCAAAAGTTGAGGCCTCGGGAAATATGACCCTCGAACGACTTGGACAAGTAGCAGCTACCGGAGTCGATTACATATCGATTGGCGCATTAACACATTCGGTAAAAGCTTTCGATATCAGTCAGCGAATTGTAGATTAAATGAACCTGATTATCGACATAGGAAATTCCCGCACAAAGTTTTCAGTTTTTAATCGGGGCGAAATTTTAATAACCGTTCCGGTTGACGAGTTAACGCCGCAACATATTGGTGTATTAAAAAACGAATACGAAGCATTGGACAATGTAATTGTTTCGGCAACAAAAAATTATTCCGCAGAGTTAAAACAGGCACTTCAACAAAACTTTAAACATTTTATTGAACTAAGTGCAACAACACCGCTACCTGTTAAAAACCAATACAAAACCAAAGACACTCTGGGGAGAGACAGGATTGCAGCAGTTGTTGGTGCTTTTGATTTGTACCCCAAAACAAATGTTTTGGTAATTGATGCAGGCACCGCAATTACGTACGATATTATTAATGAAAACGGAGAATATTTGGGTGGAAATATTTCGCCGGGAATTGATATGCGTTTTAAAGCGTTACATCAATTTACCGATAAGTTACCTCTCGTTACCCGGAAAGAAAACAGCAAACTGTTTGGAGACAACACAGAAAGTGCTATTCGTGCCGGTGTCCAAAACGGTGTAATTTTTGAAATCGACCAAACCATCGACACATTTAAGGAATTTTATAATAATTTAAAAGTTATTATTACCGGAGGCAATGCAGAATTCTTTGAAAAGAAACTAAAAAATTCTTTCTTTGTACACTTTAATTTAATAGCCATGGGTTTAAACCGCATATTAGAATACAATGGGGAGATATAACAGAGTAATTGTTTTAGTCGGGATGTTAGTGTTTCCTACGCTTTTATTTGCTCAATTTAATAATAACACTTCTTCGCCTTATTCACGTTTCGGATTAGGCGATCTTCAGCCATACGGATTTGGACGGTCGGTTGCAATGGGAGGAGCTTCGTTAGCAAGCCGCTCGCACCAGCAAATAAATCTATCGAATCCCGCTTCGTATACTGCCATCGATTCGTTAACATTTATGTTCGAGTTTGGTATCGATTCGAAATATTCAAAATTCTCAAACGAAATAGGAAGTGCTTCCTCTGTCGATGCAAATTTTCAATATATGGCAATGAAATTCCAAATTAACGACTGGATGGCAACAAGTTTTGGATTACTGCCATTTTCCGACATTGGATATGCAATTGAAACACGTGAAGAGATTGATAATGTTGGCGAAGTTTTAACAAAATATTTTGGTGCAGGAACTGTGTCGAATGCCTATTTTGGGTTAGCTATTGAACCACTTAAAAACTTGTCGATTGGTGCAAACCTGAATTATTTGTTTGGAAAACTGAATAAAAATGCGGAAGTCTATTTTCTCGATGCTGCCGATTTCTATGGCGTGCAAAAATATGCCGATTTCAGATTAAGCGATTTCGGACTTGACTTTGGAGTACAATATACGTTGCCGCTAAAAAATAAACGACACATTATTTTTGCCGCTGTTCTCGAAAACAAACCTTCGTACACATCGCTGTTTTCCGATATAACTCAGAAAAACCTCAGCTACAACAAAACAGTCGACCGCGACACACTTCATTTCTCGGAAGAGCAAAAAGGAGCCATTAATATGCCACTTACTTATGGGGGAGGAATTTCGTATGTTAAAGAAAATGTACTGGAAGTTAACGTCGATTATTTTCATCAGTCGTGGTCGAACTCAACTTTTTTTGGAGAGAAACCTTTAAATCTGACAGATTTAAATAAATTTGCAGTCGGTGCCGAATGGATTCCGAACAAATACTCGATAAGAAGTTATACAAGTAAGATTGCATTTCGCGCCGGATTTAAGTATGAAGAGACTTATTTACTATTTGGCGATCATCATATAAATGATTTTGGCATAAGTTTTGGAGTTGGACTACCAATAAATCGCTCAAACTCAACAGTTAATATTGCTGCTGAGTTTGGCCGGCGAGGCACAATGGACGACGGACTAATTCTGGAAAAATATGCCCGCCTCAATTTAAGTTTGAATTTATACGACTTGTGGTTTATGAAAAGAAAATTTGATTAACACTAAATTATACTAATAATGAAGACTTTTTTACGCATATCACTTTTATTTGCAACTGTTTTTATGGTTGCAACAACTGCTACAATAGCTCAACGAGTAATTACCGGAACAGTTTATATGGATGGGAAACCTGCTGCCGGAATAGAAGTGGAAGCACACAAAGGCGGTACAATGATGACTAGTTTCGACGGGAAATACACCGTTGAAGCAAGCTCGAAAACAAAATGGATTAAATTTACGTTTATCGACGATTCGAAGAAGCTTGAGATTGCAGATAAACCCGGGAATAAATTCGATTTCGCATTTTCCGGAGAAATACCTACAGGAAAAGCTGAAGCAGAAGGCATTGGTGAAATAAACCTTTCGTTAGCCGACCAGTTAATAGCCAATGGAGATAAAGAGTTTATGAATGAGCTGTCGCTTTATACCGAGTTTTATAAACAAAAAGACATTAAGTCGGCCTATCCGCACTGGAGAAAGATTTATAAGAAATATCCAAAATCAACATTAAATGTTTATATCCACGGAGCAGGTATTTATGAGTATTTGATTAAGAATGCTAAAACGGAAGAAGAGAAGGATAAACTTTTTGGTGAGTATATGAAACTTTTCGACCAACGAATTAAATATTACGGTAACGAAGGATTTGTTTTGGGAAGAAAGGGAACCGTTTGGTTAAAATATAAACTTGAAGAGAAAAATCTTGAAGGTGCCGACCAAATAGATGCTTTAGAAAGAGGTTACGGCATGGTAAATGCATCGGTTGATTTGCAGGGTGATAAAACAGAATTAGCTGTTTTAGTTCTTTTAATGCAAACATCAAAATCGCTTTTTAAATTGGGTACTTTGCCTAAAGAGTCGATGGTTGCCAATTACGAAAAGTGTAACGACATTGTAAAAACAATTATCGAAAAAGATAAAGATCCGAAAAGAGTTGAAGCAGCAAAAAAGGTACAGGTTTATATCGAAGACATATTTGGAAAATCGGGAGCAGCCGATTGCGATGCACTGGTAACTATTTTTACACCACAGTTTAAACAAAACAAACACGATGCAGAAACCATTAAAACCATTCTTCGCCGGTTACGTAAAGCAGGATGCGACGATAGCGACTTATACAACGAAGCTACCGAAACACTTTACACACTAGAGCCATCGGCAGAAGCTGCATTTAACATGGCACACCGCTACCTAAAACTTGACGATACGGAAAAAGCAAAAATATATTATAAGCAAGCCATGGATCAGGAAACCGACCAAGAATTACTTGCTAACTACTATTACGAGTACGGACTGTTTGTTTATGCAAAAGAAAATGCACTGCAGGAAGCACGTACTTATGCCAGAAAAGCTTTAAAAATTAAGCCCGATTATTGTGAGGCAAATATGCTTATTGGAGATATTTACGTTGCAGCAACTCGCTCGTTTAAAGGAACAAATTTAGAGAAAAGTGCTATTTTCTGGGTAGCTGTCGACTATTTCTCGAAAGCACGCCACGGCGAAGACTGCGCCGTTGATGCAGCTAAAAAAATATCGACCTACAAAAAATATTTCCCCAATAAAGAGGAAGCTTTTATGGAGGGACTAAAAGCAGGGAACACATATAAAGTTGAAGGTTGGATAAATGAAACAACTAAAGTTAGATTCTAAGTTTTTCCAATTTATAAAAAACAGTAGTATTGCAGCTCTTTTTCTAGGGGCTGCAATACTTGTATTTGGTTGCGAAAACGATATAGAAAAAATAAAAGCTTTTACCTCTACCGAAAATCTCCCAATTCTCGAAGCATACGATTTTGAAACCATTTTTACCGACTCGGGACAAATAAGATATACATTAAAAACACCCAAACTTCTCCGTTTCGAAAACGAAGGAAAAGCCTTTAACGAATTTCCCGACGGAGTAGAAATTACACAATACAATGCAAAAGGGAAAGTGGTTTCGAGCCTTACAGCCGACTATGCAAAACAGTTTTCAAAAGAACAAAAATGGGAGGCAAAAAACAATGTTGTTGCAACAAACGAGAAGGGCGACACATTAAAAACCGACCAATTAATTTGGGAGGAGAAAACAAAAAAGATATACTCCGACAACTTTGTTGAAATAATTCGTAAAGATGGCATTTTTACCGGTGTTGGTTTAACCGCCGACGAATCGTTAGACCACTGGCGAATTGGAAAATTAAAAGGAGATGCATATTTTGAAGTCGACAATAAAAAGAGGGAAAAAAACAGCAACAAACAAAATATAAATTCCGGCGTAAAAAAACCTAAAAAGCAGCCGGCCGGGAAGCCACTTCAATTAGAAAAATAATTGACCGTATGAGTTTATTTATCGTAATTGTAATCACTATTCTTCTTTCGGCATTTTTTTCCGGAATGGAAATTGCTTTTGTTTCGGCAAACAAATTACGTTTAGAACTAGATAAACAGTCGGAACCATTTCATTCGAGAACACTAAAAATGGTTACCCGAAATGCAGGTAATTATATTGCCACAATGTTGGTTGGAAATAATATTGCCCTTGTAATTTACGGTATTGCATTTGCCGCACTGCTCGAACCGGTTTTTCAAATATACATTCAAAACGAATCGATAATTTTGCTTTTGCAAACCATAATTTCAACATTAATTATTTTGGTTTTTGCCGAGTTTTTACCCAAAACACTTTTCCGGATTATCCCGAATTCGCTGTTAAATATTTTTTCAATTCCGTTGGCATTCTTTTACATTCTGTTTTATCCAATTACCCGTTTTGCCGTTGGAATTACCAATATTCTACTTAAACGAATTTTAAAAACCGACATTAATAAAAACAGTAAAAACCCGGTTTTTAGCCGAATCGATTTAGATGAGTTTGTAAATGCAACCGATACCTCCGGATTAGAAAAAAAAGAGAACATAAAAACCGAACTGAAACTATTTAAAAATGCACTCGATTTCTCGAAAGTAAAACTTCGCGAAATAATGGTTCCGCGTACCGAGATTGAGATGCTCGAGATTAGCTCGTCGATTAGCGAACTCCGCCAAAAGTTTGTTGAAACCGGTTATTCACGCATTCTTTTTTATGAAGAAAACATCGACAATATAGTTGGCTATATTCATTCATCGGTTATTTTTCAAAACCCACAATCGATAAAACCTTACCTGAAAAACGTACTCATTGTTCCCGAAACCATGCCGGCAAACAAGCTGCTCAGCACGTTTATTCAAGAGCACCGAAGTATTGCCATTGTTGTCGACGAATTTGGCGGAACATCGGGAATGGTGACC
>JALUZN010000255.1 GCA_027011835.1 Draconibacterium sp.
ACCCAATTAGTAAGACATACAATTGAATTTATAAAAATGCATAAATTTGCAAATGGTGTACTTACAAATAGTAACGATATTAAAAATGGTGTAGCTCAAATAATTCAAGCAACACCAACTTACGATTACAATTTAAGAAAGTCAATTATAAATAAAAATTTACGCCCATTGATACACCCCTATTATTCAGAATATAAAGACTTGCAAAAAATATGTATGCAAATATTGCGTTTTGAAGGATTGAAATATGGTAAAAAGAATGATAAAATTTACGGACTGCTTTTTGATGGTTCTTGGCTTTGGGAGGAATATTTAAATACAATTTTAGAAGACTGTGATTTTAAGCATCCAAAGAATAAAACGTCAAAAGGGGCTATTTATTTATTTGCTAATCCCAAAAAACACAAACGCTATCCCGACTTCTGGAGAGACAATTTTATCATTGATGCAAAATACAAAAAGTTATCCGATAAAATTGATAGGAATGACATGAGCCAGATAATATCATACATGTATGTAAAACAAGCAGAATTAGGAGGATTTATTTATCCTACGAAAGATTCAACTAAGATGGAATGCAAGAATATTGGGAAACTAAATGGTTATGGTGGGTTTGTTAAAACATGGTCAATTCCAATTCCTCAAAAAGTTGACAGCTTCAGTGACTTCTGTATGTTAATGTCGGAGAGAGAAAAAAGACTAAAGAGAATAATTATTGGAGAAAAAGCACATAGCAGTAACAAAGTGCAAAGAGCCACCAAAGGCAGTGGTGGAGAGCCTATTCTCAAATAAAGAAAATTCTTAAAGTTGACTATCTCCTGGACATAGCTTCGAGGAATTCTTTTGATTATGCCGATTTCTTTTCCCCTGAAACTGTTTAAAGTTTAACAAAACCAATCTCGGTGTACATCGGAGTTCCTCTCGAAAGTCCGCTTTAATAGTATGCAACTTCACGCTTAATAAAACAGCGAACAAAGCCTCTTTTTAACGACATTGCTAATTTATAGAGAAATGAAGTTAATTTGATTTGCGATAGACTGATTATCACGCAGAAAAATGTATTTTTGTCGCTTTCAAAACAGATTTTAAAAAGCTGCAAAAATGAAAAGGGTAAAAATTAAAGATATTCTACAAAAAGGAGAACCGGGCAACAAAGTTGTTGCAAAAGGCTGGGTTCGAACAAAACGCGGGAGCAAAAATGTAAATTTTATTGCGTTAAACGACGGGTCAATTATTCATAATTTACAGGTAGTAGTTGATGTCGATAATTTCGACGATTCACTTTTACGCGAAATAAATACCGGAGCAGCACTGTCGGTAACCGGGAAACTGGCCGAGTCGGCAGGAAGTGGCCAGGCAATTGAAATGATTGCTGAAAAAGTGGAGTTACTGGGAGGTGCCGACCCCGACAAATTTCCAATTCAACCCAAACGTCATACTCTCGAATTTTTACGCGAGAATGCCCATTTACGTTTTCGTACCAATACGTTTAGTGCAGTTTTTCGTGTTCGTCATGCTATGGCTTTTGCCATTCATAAATTTTTTAACGAAAAAGGATTTAACTATTTACATACGCCAATAATAACTGCCAGCGATGCCGAAGGAGCAGGGCAAATGTTCAGGGTAAGCACCCTCGATGCAAAAAATCCGCCACTTACCGACGAAGGCGAAGTAGATTATACCCAGGATTTTTTTGGGAAGGCAACAAATTTAACAGTTTCGGGGCAACTCGAAGGCGAGTTAGGAGCATTGGCACTGGGCGAAATTTATACTTTCGGGCCAACATTTAGAGCCGAGAATTCGAATACAACCCGCCACCTTGCCGAATTTTGGATGATTGAACCCGAAATGGCTTTTTACGATTTAAAAGACAATATGGATTTAGCCGAGGAGTTTTTAAAGTCGTTAATAAAATATGCGCTCGACAATTGTATGGACGACCTTCAGTTTTTAGCCGGACGGTTGAAACAGGAGGAGAAAAGCAAACCGCAAAACCAGCGCTCGATGGACTTAATTGAAAAACTGGAGTTTGTTTTAAACAACGATTTTATTCGGATTACATACACCGAAGCCATCGATATTTTAATAAACTCGAAACCGTATAAAAAGAAAAAATTTCAATTCCCGGTTGAGTGGGGCGTTGACCTGCAAAGTGAACACGAACGCTATTTGGTTGAAAAACATTTTAACTGCCCCGTAATTTTAACCGATTATCCGAAAGACATTAAAGCATTTTATATGAAACAAAATGCCGATGGAAAAACCGTTGGCGCTATGGATGTTTTGTTTCCGCAAATTGGCGAAATAATTGGTGGTTCGCAACGTGAAGAGAGTTTGGAAAAGCTCGAAACCAGAATGAAAGAGATGAATGTACCAGCCAAAGAGATGGACTGGTATTTAGACACACGCCGGTTTGGGTCGGTTGAACACAGTGGTTTCGGACTGGGATTC
>JALUZN010000256.1 GCA_027011835.1 Draconibacterium sp.
AACAACCATGTTGTCCATTAGGCCTAATTTCAGAACAGTAATCGACCACGACATTTAAAAAGCAGCGGCTATCCATTTTGTTTCTGCATTGGAAATAATTGCACTGTTTGTTTTATTTAATATCGCATAAAAAAACGGATGAATTAACTTCACCCGTTTTTTAATATCTGTATAAATTATACTTATTTCAGATAGATTGAGTATCCTATTTTTTTGCCTCATCTCCAGCAATTGAATCGCGCATTGAAGTGTCGGCCATTATATTTTTATATTTCATATAATCCATTATTCCAAGATTTCCGCTTCGGAATGCTTCCGATATTGCCAACGGAACTTGTGCTTCGGCTTCAATAACTTTTGCTTTCATCTCTTGTGCTTTGGCAATCATCTCTTGCTCGAGTGCAATTGCCATAGAACGACGCTCTTCAGCTTTTGCCTGTGCAATATTTTTATCTGCTTCGGCCTGGTCCATTTGAAGAACAGCTCCAATATTTTTACCTATATCAATATCGGCAATATCAATTGAAAGAATTTCGAAGGCAGTACCTGCGTCGAGCCCTTTATCGAGCACCGTACGCGAAATAAAATCGGGATTTTCCAATACCGCTTTGTGCGAATGCGACGAGCCAATCGACGAAACAATTCCTTCTCCAACACGAGCAAGGACAGTCTCTTCGCCTGCACCTCCAACCAGCTGTTTTATACTGGCACGCACAGTAACACGAGCTTTGGCAACCAACTGAATTCCATCTTTTGCCACTGCAGTAACCGGAGGTGTATTAATTACTTTCGGGTTAACCGACATTTGAACAGCCTCGAAAACATCGCGCCCGGCAAGGTCGATGGCAGTTGCCATATTAAAAGTTAATTCGATATTTGCTTTCGATGCCGAAACCAAGGCGTGTACCACTCTGGCAACGTGCCCGCCGGCAAGGTAGTGTGCCTCTAACTCGTCGCGATTTAGTGCAACGCCGGCTTTAGTTCCCTCAATCATTGCCCGAACAATTACACCCGGAGGCACTTTCCTAAAACGCATTAAAAACAGTTGCATAAGCGAAATTCGCACTCCCGAAACCAATGCCGAAAACCAAAGTCCGACAGGGATATAATACAGCACAATTATTACTAAAACAATTACACCGATAATTAATCCGACACTACCTACTGACTCAATCATTTTTCTCTTTATTTAAAGGTTCTACAATAATTTTATTTGATTGTATTTTTGTGATTACAATTTCGGTGTTTTGGTCGATAAATGTACCTACCGACTGTGCCTCAACTGTTTCTCCGTTTACTTTTATCTTTCCGGTTGGAGCTAAACGCCCAATTGTTTTACCCGCTTCTCCAACTTTAACCTTCTTTTCGTTTATGGTATCAACTGTCCCTTTTATTTTCGAATTAAGAATCATCTTTTTTGCCGATTTCGATTTAAAGAAATAAGCAATAAGAATGGGCGAAGCGATTAAAACAAATGCAAGAGTTAAAAACCCGGCAACAGTTCCAAACTCTTTAAAAGCCATAAACACACTGGCTCCCAACAATAAAAACCCACCAATACCGGCAATTGTAATACCCGGAATTATGGCAAACTCGATGAGTAACAAGACAAACCCGAGAAAAATAAGTAGAAGAATAGCAAAAATGGTCATAATTATTTAGTCTATGGTGGCAATTAATTCCCTTTCGTTAAGGGCATTCTTTAATGGTTTTAATGCGTCGAATCCTCCTTTTTTAACATCGCACCTCCCCTTATAGTGGGTAATTAATGTACACTGTTCGGCTTGCTCGTAACCGTGGTCGCAAATTTCAACCAACGCATCTATCACATAATCAAACGAATGCGTATCGTCGTTATGCAATATTAGAAAGTTTTCTTGTTTAAAATCTCTCTTCTGTTTTTTCGATATTTTCTCTTTCGGACTCATCCTTTCTCTTCCAACTTTTTTGCTTCCGTCAAAGTTATTCTTTTTCCTTTAAAATACGGTACTATTTTGGCATCTTCTACACCTTCTTGCTTCACCTGGTTTTGCATTTTAAGCGCATCGTCGTAACTGGATAAATTTCCGGTGGTGTAAACCACAACACCTTTCTCATCAGTATAGGTATCAATTTTCCGGAAAAGTGACAGTTTCGTATATAATTTCTTTACATAATTTGGCAGCTTCCGGTAGGTGCCCAATTGAATTTTATAAACCAAATTGTTGTTCCCCGATTCATCCTTTACAGCAGCTTCGTCGCTATCGGAAAGCAATACTACCGCGTTAACCGATTCGGTTGAATCTGTTTCCGAAGTATTAACAGTTGTTGTGTCGGGCAGCATTGCTTTCTGTTCTTCCTTTTTCTGCTCTTCTAAAAATGTGGCAATCTCTTCGGGTGAAGCATTTTGCCAGTAGTTATTCTCGGTTGATTGTGCCTTGCTTTGCAACTCGGCAACGTCGTCTTTTAATTTATAAAAACTCTTTTCATTTTCAAGTATTTGTTGCCCAACACTATTTTTTTCGAATCGCGTTTTTGCTTTTGCATATTTTTCCCTTAGCGCATCGGTTTCAGAAATCATGCTGTCAAGCACATGCTTTTTCATCCTCCATTCTTCAAAAAAAGCCTTCCCATCGGTTGTTCGAAACTGATTGGTATTTGTATAAGTTATTTCGATATTCACAATAAAACTAATCGCTTTCCCTTTGGGCTTTTCGGGTGTTTCAGTTGTTGCAGAAGCTACCTGGGCTGTTGTGTCTACAACTGGTTCCATGTCTGCGGCTAAACTATCAGCAACCAGTACATTGCCGGCAGTATCAGCAAGAGCAGCCAGGCTATCTGTTTCAACAACCGGAATTACCGGAATAGTGTTCTCCTTAACAATATACGTTTCATAGGGGTTAACTTTGTCGTAGCACTGTTGTATTTTCTCAAGAACTTTTCTTTTTGAAATATCGTCGGGTTGCGCTGCCGATTTATACCGGTTATAATATTTTAATGCCCGTTCCCAATTACTACGCGCGTGGTATTGAACCCCGAAATAGTAGTTAATATTTATTGGCGACACTTCCTCGTTAGCAGTTATCAAGCATTCGAGGTCGGCATTTGTAAAATGGTTATTTTCAGTTCGGCATGCTCCGTAAAAATAGTTCACCATAAAATCGTTGGGTTTTTCATCTAAAACAGTTTTAAATATTGGTTCTGCTTCAGCAAATTTCCCTTTATCGAATAATGCAATGGCCGATGCCAATCCGGTATCCTGCGAAACAGCGAGAACCGGGGCTATTAAAATAAGAAAGAGAATTATGTTCGAATAAAATTTATTCATTATATAAACCGGTTTTTTGTTAACATTTAGTCATTCTTGAACCCTAAATTTCTCAGTCAAAAAAAAGTGATTAAACAAACCTCCACTACTACAATTCATCATCTCACTAAACATCAGACCCATACAAAATCACTACGAATCGTTTTTTAATGGTTGCTAATTTATAAAAAATGTACGAAACAGCAGTGTTTACATTATTTAACATGAATTATTCATGAATTTCCGTTGTGCGAAACCAAAATGCAAAAAATAAAGGGAAGCGCAGAGTTGAGGCTCGCAGAAATAGTCTTATATATTATTTTAGTGTTTTGCCCCTCGAAAAAAGCTGATAGTTATCATTAAAAATTTATATTTGTACTTTAAAAATTAGAAAATGGGAAGTTTAAAAGCCGGAGATAAAGCACCGCATTTTGAAGGTGTAAATCAGAATGGAGAAAAAATTACGTTGGCCGATTTTTCAGGTAAAAAGTTAATTCTTTATTTCTATCCAAAAGATAATACCCCGGGGTGTACAGCCGAAGCATGCAACCTGAACGAAAATTATGAAATGTGGCTAAAAAAAGGGTTCGAGGTAGTTGGCGTAAGTCCCGACAGTGAAAAATCGCATTTAAAGTTTATCGACAAGTATAACCTGAAATTTAACCTTATTTCGGATACTGAGAAAGAGATTTTACAAGCTTACGGAGCGTGGGGCGAAAAAAAGCTATACGGCAGAGTATATATGGGCGTGTTACGCAAAACGTTTATAATCGACGAAAAAGGTGTTATTGTTAGCATTTTCGAAAAAGTGAAAACAAAAGACCACACCAACCAAATAATTACAACATTAAACATTTAACCGATACGAAGCATGACAAAAGAAGAAAAAAGTCTGATGAATAAAGAGAAGCTGAAAGCTCTTCAGTTAACAATGGATAAAATTGAAAAGAGCTACGGAAAAGGTTCGATAATGCGAATGGGAGATAAACCCATCGAAGACGTTCCGGCCATTTCTTCAGGGTCCATTGCGCTCGATGTAGCTTTGGGTGTTGGTGGTTTCCCCAAAGGCAGGGTCATTGAAATTTATGGTCCCGAATCGTCGGGAAAAACAACACTTGCCATTCATGCCATTGCCGAAACACAAAAAGCAGGAGGTATTGCCGCATTTATCGATGCAGAACATGCATTCGACCCCTATTATGCAAAAAAACTGGGGGTAAACATCGACGATCTCCTCATCTCACAACCCGATAATGGTGAGCAGGCTTTAGAAATTACCGATAATCTTATTCGTTCGGGAGCACTCGATATTGTTGTAATCGACTCGGTTGCAGCGCTTACACCAAAAGCCGAGATTGAAGGCGAAATGGGCGATTCGAAAATGGGATTACAAGCCCGGTTAATGTCGCAAGCACTTCGTAAGCTTACCGGTAATATTAATAAAACAAAAACCTGCTGTGTATTTATAAACCAATTGCGCGAAAAAATTGGTGTTATGTTTGGCAACCCCGAAACAACAACCGGAGGAAACGCCCTTAAATTTTATGCATCGGTACGTTTAGATATTCGTCGCATAGGGCAAATAAAAGACGGCGACGAAGTTCAGGGAAACCACGTTCGTGTTAAAGTGGTAAAAAACAAAGTAGCTCCGCCATTCCGTAAAGCCGAATTCGACATTATTTATGGTGAAGGTATTTCGAAATCGGGCGAAATTATCGATTTGGGCGTGCAATACGAAATCATTAAAAAAAGCGGTTCGTGGTTCAGCTATGGCGAAACCCGTTTAGGACAAGGTCGCGAAACCGTTCGCAATTTAATTGCCGATAATCCGGAACTGGCTGAAGAGTTAGAAACAAAAATTATGGAAGCTATTACGGGCACCACAACCGAATAATAAAAATTAAACTGACAGAAAACTGGATGAACCGCTCTGTCGATTCATCCATTTTTTTTAAATCAACCATACAGGGTCATTCCATTAAGTTTTTAATCGAATATAAACTGAGATAAAAACGATTTGGGGATTCAATATTAAAACACAAATTCGATGAAAGTTCTAAAGTTTGGAGGAACCTCGGTTGGCTCGGCCGAAAACATAAAACGAGTAAAACAGATTGTACAAAGTCAGAACGACGACGTAATAATAGTAGTATCGGCACTTGGAGGAATAACCGATAAAATTCTTGCAGCCGCAAAAATTGCATCAGCCGGAACAGGCAACTTTCGTACAACGCTCGACGAGATAAAAAAGCGACACGACGAAACAATTCAGGAACTGTTTAGCCGTAATGATTCGATAAAAAATACGGTAAACGAAATGCTCTTTGAACTGGAGCAGATTTTAACCGGCATCACTCTGGTTGGCGAACTAACAACCAAAACGCTCGACCGTATTTTAGGAATTGGCGAGCGCATCTCGTCGCATATTGTAGCGCAATTTATTGGAGCTGTAAGAAAAGATTCATCGGAATTCATTCAAACCGACAATAATTTTGGAAAAGCACTGGTAAATTTCGAAGTTACCAATAGAAGTATTCAAACTACATTTAAAAATTTCTCGGGTGTGGCGGTTGTTCCCGGATTTATTTCAAAAAATAAAAAAGGCGAATACACAACACTTGGTCGCGGAGGGTCCGATTACTCGGCTGCAATTATTGCCGCTGCTCTCAACGTTGATATTCTTGAAATATGGACCGACGTAAACGGGTTTATGACTGCCGACCCGCGGGTAATAAGCAAAGCGTACACCATCCCCGAGCTCACCTATTCAGAAGCAATGGAGTTGTCACATTTCGGGGCAAAAGTTATTTATCCTCCAACCATTTTGCCGGTTTATCAAAAAGGCATTCCGGTTCAAATAAAAAATACATTCGACCCCGAAAACAGTGGAACCCGTATTTCGAAAACACAAAAAAACGGCCTCGACCATCCGATAAAGGGAATCTCTTCAATATCGGGAATCACCCTAATTACCATGCAGGGAATTGGAATGGTGGGGGTTACCGGAATTTCGATGCGATTGTTTACAGCACTGGCAAAAGAAAATGTAAATGTAATTCTCATCTCGCAGGCCTCTTCCGAAAATTCAATTAGTGTAGCCATCGAAGAAAACGCTGTTGATTTGGCTTCAAGTGCCATTCAAAGCGAATTCGAAAGGGAAATTGCAACTGGGCAGGTCAACAAAATTGATATGGTTAACGACCTTTCGATTGTGGCAATTGTAGGACAAAATATGAAACACTCGACCGGAGTTGCCGGAAAACTGTTTTCGACAATTGGGAAAAGTGGTATAAACGTAATTGTTATTGCACAGGGAGCTTCGGAGTTAAATATTTCGTGGGTGGTTCGAAATGCCGATTTACGAAAAACATTAAATGTGGTTCACGAATCGTTTTTCCTCTCCGAAAACATTGAGCTAAACCTGTTTTTAATGGGAATTGGAACCGTTGGAGGAAATTTACTTCAACAGCTTAAAATGCAACAGGAAAAATTGCTGAAAGAGAAGCACCTGAAAATAAAACTTACCGGTGTAGCCAACTCGAAGAAAATGGTATTTAAACGCGACGGGATTGACATTGCAACGTACAAAGAACAGTTAGAGAAATCGGATAAAGAGTCGAGTTTACAAGGATTTGTCGATGAAATGAAAGCCGTAAATATTTATAACTCGGTGTTTATCGACTGTACTGCTTCCGACAATGTAGCAACTCTGTATAAAAAAATTCTTAACTCGAATATTTCTATTGTAACAGCCAATAAAGTAGCTGCCTCGTCGGACTATAAAAATTATGCCGAGTTGAAAAAAATAGCCAAACGCAAAGGAGTCAAATTCTTATTCGAAACCAATGTTGGCGCGGGATTACCTATTATAAACACACTCAACGACTTGGTTAATTCGGGCGATAAAATCTTACGTATTGAAGCCGTTTTATCGGGAACATTAAACTTTATTTTCAATACAATATCAAAAGAAATACCGCTGAGCAAAACCATTAAAATGGCAAAAGAGGAAGGATTTTCGGAGCCCGACCCACGCATTGATTTAAGTGGAATTGATGTTGCCCGTAAAATTTTAATTCTTGCCCGCGAATCGGGCTACCAAATTGAAATGGACGATATTGTAATCAACAAATTTATTCCCGACTCCTATTTCGAAGGTTCGCTCGATGAATTCTGGGAAACAATTCAGGAGTTGGATGCCGGATTTGAAAAGGACAGAGCGAGACTTGAAAAAGAGGATAAAAAGTGGCGATTTGTGGCTCGTTTCGAAAATGGAAAAGCCGAAATCGGGCTACAGGAAGTCGATTCGAAACATCCGTTTTATGACCTCGAAGGAAGTAACAATCTGGTAATGTATACTACCGAGCGTTACCACGAATTCCCGATGTTGATAAAAGGGTACGGAGCAGGCGCTTCGGTTACGGCAGCAGGTGTTTTTGCCGATATTATTAAAGTTTCAAATATTTAAAAAACCTAAACACTATTCCTGTCTTGGTTCTTGATTCTAAATTTTAAACAAATGAAGTACATAATAATATTAGGCGATGGAATGGCAGACGAGCCACTCGAAAAGTTGGGAGGAAAAACACCTTTGCAAGTGGCCAATAAACCGCATATCGATTGGCTGGCAAAAAACGGGAAATCGGGTCTATTAACAACAGTTCCGGAAACAATGCACCCGGGAAGCGAGATTGCAAATATGGCTGTTTTGGGGTACGACGTAAAAAAGTTGTATGAAGGCAGAGGCGTTTTAGAAGCAGCAAGTATGGGAATTGAGTTAAATTCCGGAGATATGGCAATGCGTTGTAATTTGGTTACAATTGAAAACGATATTCTGAAAAATCATTCGGCAGGCCATATTCGCGATAAGCAGGCAACCGAACTAATACACTTTTTAAACAAAGAGTTGGGCAACAATTCTGTGGCATTTTACCCAGGTGTTTCGTACCGCCATTTGCTGGTAATAAAAGGCGGCAATAAAAATATCGACTGCACACCACCTCACGATGTGCCGGGAACACCATTCCGCAACGTATTAATTAAGCCAAAAAATGAAGATGCAAAAGAGAGTGCCGCACTGCTAAACCAATTAATTTTAAAATCGCAGGAGCTACTCGAGAATCATCCGGTTAATACGAAACGAAAAGCAGAGGGGAAAGAGCCGGCAAACAGTATCTGGCCCTGGTCGCCGGGATACAAACCTGCAATGCCAACGTTAAAAGAGCTTTTTGGCATAGAAAAATCGGCCGTTATTTCGGCAGTCGACTTAATTCAGGGAATTGGTATTTATGCCGGTATGGAAGTTATTAAAGTTGAAGGAATAACAGGATTATACGACACAAACTACGAAGGAAAAGCAAAGGCGGCAGTTGAAGCACTTAAGAAAAACGATTTTGTTTACCTGCACATCGAAGCCAGCGATGAAGCCGGCCACGAAGGAGATGCCGGGCTAAAAATAAAAACAATTGAATATTTAGACCAACGCATTGTAAAATACATAATTGAGGAAACGGCAAAAATGGATGAGCAGGTAACCATTGCCGTTTTACCCGACCACCCTACGCCTTGTGCAATTCGTACGCATACACGCAAACCGGTGCCTTTTTCGATTTATTCACCGGCGATGACTCCCGACAAAGTAACGGTGTACGACGAATTCTCGGTTGAAGACGGTGCTTTCGGTCTTTTAAAAGGAGATGAATTTATACGAGAATTTTTGAAGTGATAAAACATTGACAAACATCACAATTTGTTACCTCAACTTTAAACTTTCTCTACGCAACCTAAAAAAAATAAACAGTACCAACCAACTTTATACTTTTATCGAAGTTAGATTAGACAAACTACCCGGAATGAATACGATGAAACGAGCAAATAATATATTCACACCCGGAATAATAATTAAACCCAATATACGTCGTAAGCGAGTTACTCCGAGCAATCGGAGCAGGCTATGCGAAAACTTATAAATAGACATTTTTATCGTATGAAGTATTACAGCACAAATAAAAATACAAGCGAAGTATCGTTAAAAGAAGCAGTTATTAAAGGGCTGGCCGCCGACAAGGGTCTGTTTATGCCCGAACAAATTAATAAATTTGAACCCTCATTTTTCGATACAATTCAGAATCTGTCGTTTCAGGAGATTGCGTTTGCCGTTGCCGAAAAGTTTTTTGGCACCGACATTCCATCGGAAAAATTAAAAGAGATTGTTTTCGACACACTTTCGTTCGACTGTCCGGTTGTAAAAGTCACCGATTCAATTTTTTCGCTCGAACTTTTTCACGGCCCCACATTGGCATTTAAAGATGTAGGAGCACGATTTATGGCACGGTTGCTCAACTACTTCTTGGGAGAAACCGGAAAACAGGTAAATGTGCTGGTGGCCACTTCGGGAGATACGGGAAGTGCTGTTGCAAACGGGTTTCTCGGTGTTAAAGGCATTCACGTTTACGTGCTTTATCCGAAAAACAAAGTGAGTAAAATTCAGGAGTCGCAGTTTACAACTTTGGGAAATAATATCACAGCACTCGAAATAGATGGAACATTCGACGATTGTCAGCGGTTAGTTAAAAGTGCTTTTCTCGACAAGGAGCTGAATGAGGAATTGCTGCTCACTTCGGCAAACTCAATAAACGTTGCCCGTTTTTTACCGCAGGCATTTTACTATTTTAATGCTTACGCCCGGCTAAAAGAACGTGGAATTCTGAATAATAAAGAGTTGATAATTTCTGTTCCGAGTGGAAATCTGGGAAATATTACAGCCGGTTTATTTGCCGCAGAAATGGGACTGCCGGTTAAACAATTTATTGCAGCAAACAACGCAAACGATGTATTATTCAACTATTTGCAAACCGGAAAATACAATCCGAAACCATCGGTTGAAACCATTGCCAACGCAATGGATGTTGGCGACCCCAGTAATTTTGTTCGTATTTTAGATTTATATCACCATTCGCACAACACCATTTCAGAAAAAATAAAAGGGTTTAAATATTCCGACAGCGAAATTAGAAAAGTGGTAAAACAAGTTTATTCCGAAACCGGTTATTTGTGCGACCCACACGGAGCTTGTGGTTTTGAAGCATTAAACCAAACTCTCGCTAAAAACCAGGTAGGCCTGTTTCTGGAAACCGCACACCCGGCAAAATTTACCGAAACCGTTGGAGAGATAGTTGGAGCAACAAACGTTCCACTGCCCGAAAAATTAGCAGAGTTTATGAAAGGCAAAAAAATAAGCCGCGAATTAAATAGAGATTTTAGTGAATTTAAGCGTTTTTTACGTACCATTTAAGCCTGTGTTTTCATCAGAATTAATGTTCTGAGAACCAGTTATTTTTGAAATATAAATACAATTAATAACTTTAAGCGTTTTTTTAAAACTAAATGTTATTAATATCAACTTATGAGACAGCTTAAAATTACCAAACAAGTAACAAATCGAGACACCCTCTCGCTCGATAAGTACTTGCACGAAATTGGCAAGGTTGAGTTACTGTCGGCAGAACGAGAAGTTGAATTAGCCAAACTCATAAAAAAAGGCGATAGAAAAGCCTTAGAAACCCTCATTAAAGCAAATCTTCGTTTTGTAGTTTCCGTTTCCAAACAGTATCAAAATCAAGGGTTAAGTTTACCCGATTTAATTAACGAAGGAAATTTAGGACTGATAAAAGCAGCACAGCGGTTTGATGAAACTCGTGGTTTCAAATTTATTTCGTATGCAGTGTGGTGGATTCGACAGTCTATTTTGCAGGCACTTGCCGAACAGGCTCGCATTGTTCGCCTTCCGCTAAATAAAATCGGGTCGATTAATAAAATTAACAAAGCATTTAACCAACTCGAACAAGAATTTCAGCGCGACCCCACAATGGAAGAGATAGCTGAATTAATGGAAACCAAGCCCGAATTGATTGAAGACACACTCAATTTGTCGGGGACACCCGTGTCGATGGACGCTCCGTTAAAAGATGAAGAAGCCGGCAATATGTACGAAGTAATGCTAAACGACGATTCGCTAAATCCGGAGGAAAAGTTGTTAGACGATTCATTACGCCAAGAGATTGAACGTTCGTTAAATACCTTGGGTGCCCGCGAAGCCGAAATATTACGTTTCTATTTCGGGCTAAACGGATATCATTCACATACACTCGAAGAGATTGGTTCGAAATTTGGATTGACCCGCGAAAGGGTACGCCAAATAAAAGAGAAATCGATAAAAAAACTAAGAAATCAATACCGAAATAGATTACTGAAATCTTATCTCGGCCAATAATCAATAATAAAATATGAGTCGATATATTGCTCCTTCTATTTTGTCAGCCGACTTTAACAGGCTGGGAAAAGATATTGAAATGATAAATAAAAGTGAAGCCGATTACATTCATTTCGATGTAATGGATGGCGTTTTTGTACCCAATATTTCGTTCGGAATTCCGGTAATTCAACACGTGAGTAAAATTGCTACCAAACCCCTCGACGTACATCTGATGATTATTGACCCCGACCGCTTTATTGAACCTTTTGTTAAAGCCGGAGCTTCAATAATAACGGTTCATTACGAAGCTTGCAAACATCTGCACCGCACCATTCAACAAATAAAAAGTTTTGGTATAAAAGCAAGTGTTTGCCTCAATCCGCACACTCCTGTATTTTTACTCGAGGAAGTTATTGCCGATTTAGATATGGTTTTATTGATGTCGGTAAATCCGGGTTTTGGCGGACAGGCATTTATCGAAAACACTTATAAAAAGGTGAGGCAACTAAAAGCATTAATCGATACAAGCGGTGCAAATTGTTTAATTGAAGTTGATGGCGGTGTAAACAACGAAACCGGAAAATTGCTTTTCGAGGCCGGTGCCGATGTATTGGTGGCAGGAAGTTTTGTCTTTAACTCAGATAATCCGTCAGAAACAATTTCAAAATTAAAAATGGTATAGTAAAAATTGTATTACAGATTTGCGCTCAATGAAGATTTCCTTCTATCTTAATCTCTTTACATAAATTTTTATTGTTTTCAATGGTTTGGGGTGGTGCATTACGTAGCATACACTCTGCCGAACAGCTTGAGCAATTTCCCGGCGCCTTGTATTTCCCTCGCCGTTTAAACCTTCTCCCCTTTTTTGTGGCAAACCGTTCTCTTATTTTCATAAAAGCCAGTGTAATTGCCACTCCAACAATAATATAGGTTATAATTTCCTGTATCATAACGAAAGAATTAAAGTACTGATATTGTAAACAAAAAACGCAACAACCCACGCCAATGTAGTGGTGTAAACAACGGTAAAAGCAGCCCACTTCCACGACCCCGATTCGTTTTTAATGGTTGCAATTACTCCAAAACAGGGGAAATAAATCAAAATAAAAATCAAAAACGAGAGTGCCGAAGGAATTGTAAATACTTTCTCGCCAATTCGTTTGCCACTTAAATGCCGTTCGTTTTTAATCTTGTTTTTCAGCGTTACCGAACTGTTTTCGTCGCTGCTTTGATACAAAACGCCCATTGTGCTAACAATAATCTCTTTTGCGGGAAGTCCGGCAAGCAAACTAATACTCATTTTCCAGTCGAAACCCAACGGACGAAGTGTTGGTTCAATTGCCTTACCAAGCATTCCAAGGTACGAGTTTGCCAATCGTTCCGATTCAAGCTCCTGACCGACCTGATTTATTTTGAATTCTTTTTCGGTTTTACCAAGTTCCGGATTATTTTTTATGTTTTCAATTTCGGTTTTAAACTGTGCCGATTTGCTTGTTGTACGCGGAAAATATTCGAGAGCCCAAATAATAATTACACCAAGCAAAACAATGGTTCCTATTTTACGAAGGTAATGTTGCGTTTTGTCCCACATATGAAAAAGAATGTTCCTAAGTGTAGGAAGCCGGTATGTTGGCAGCTCCATAACAAAAGGAGTCTCTTTATTTTTAAAAACAGTTTTATTCAAGATTTGTGCCGTAACAAAAGCGAAAACAATCCCAATAGCATAAAGGCCAATTAAATAGAGCGCCTGATATTTTTCGAAAAAAGCCGAAATAATTAAAATATAAATAGGCAACCTGGCACTGCACGACATAAACGGAATAATTAACATTGTTAAAATTCTGTCGCCACGGTTACGGAGCGAGCGTGTGGCAAGAATGGCCGGAACATTGCAGCCGAATCCCATAATGAGCGGGATAAACGACCTTCCGTGAAGTCCGAAACGGTGCATTATTTTGTCCATTATAAACGCAGCCCGCGCCATATATCCGGTTCCCTCGAGAATGGCTATAAAGAAGAAAAGAATTAAAATGTTTGGCAGAAAAACCAAAACACTTCCGGCACCATTTATAACGCCATTTACAATTAAATCTCGCAACATACCTGCGGGCATTATTTTCGCCACAAAATTACCGAAAGCGGTAACTCCCGTATCAATCCAGCCGGTGGGGTAACTACCCAACTTAAATGTGGCAAAGAAAATAAGAAAAAGAATGGCATTAAAAATTAAGAAGCCGAAATATTTATGCGTTAAAATATTATCTATTTTTTCCGAAAGGGTCGCTTTTTTCAGGTTTGGATCGCTAAACGTCTCTTTTAAAGCGCCGGTAATAAAACTGTATTTTGCATCGGTAATAACCGTTTCGCTGTTCTCGTTTTCAAGAATTTCAATCTTTTTTATCTCTTTCGAGGCCGTGCTTTTTATCGCTTCGAAATTTGAATAGCTGGAAAGAAGATCGATAACCTGTTTATCTTTTTCGAGCACCTTAATGGCTAAGAACCGCGACGAAATTTTATCGGTTATCGGTTTGTTCTCACGAATTTTTTCTCTGATAATTTTTATCGACTGTTCGAGCGTTTTTCCGTAATTAATATGAATATGACGGCTTATTTTATCGCTTCCTTCGAATACCTGAATAACCTTATCAAT
The DNA here is from genome assembly GCA_027011835.1 of Draconibacterium sp. GTDB lineage: Bacteria > Bacteroidota > Bacteroidia > Bacteroidales > Prolixibacteraceae > Draconibacterium. The sequence continues at coordinate 14,191 of JALUZN010000256.1, forward strand.
CAAATTATCGAGTCCAATTCCTTTCGAACTGATTGTGGGAACAAACGGAATTCCAAGTAATTTTTCAATCTCATCGCGATTAAAATAGAGGTTTTTCTTCTCGAGTTCGTCGAACATATTAAGCGCAACAACAATTCGCAAGTCCATATCGATTAACTGCGTTGTAAGAAAAAGGTTCCTTTCTAAATTTGTGGCATCCAGAACGTTAATTACAATATCGGGGTTCTGTTCATAAATAAATTTTCGTACGTATATTTCCTCTTTCGAGTAGGCTGTAAGACTATAAGTGCCCGGTAAATCGTAAAAATTGAACGTGTAACCTTTGGTTTTAAAAGTTGCTTTTTTTATATCGACAGTTACACCCGAGTAGTTGCCGACTTTTTCTTTCGAACCCGAGATATAGTTAAAAAGCGATGTCTTTCCACTGTTCGGATTTCCAACAAGTGCAATTTTAATGGTTTTTGTTCGTTCCGACTGGTTGACCAAATCGATATTTAAATCGATAACACCCTCGTAGTTTTCGTTGGCAATTTTATCGAATTCGTCGATGGTAACCACCTCTATCAGTTCGGCTTCCGATTTTCGAAGCGAAATATTGTAGTTAAGAATTTTAAATTCTACCGGGCCATTAAAAGGAGCTTTTTTAATCACTTTCACCTCTTTCCCTTTAACAAAACCCATTTCCGAAATTCTTTTCCGGAACGAACCGTGCCCGAGAACCTTCGATATTACTACTGTGTCGTTATGATTTACTTCGCTCAGCTTCACTACTTTTCTTCTTCGATTTTTTTGCTTTATTTAAATTAAATAAAAATAAGCACAAATATATTTACATTTTTTTCATATTAAACAAGTTTGCAGTTTAAAACTCAAAAAAATACCATTTTTTGTAATTATTAATATTGAAGTTGTTTTAGGTCGAACGCCGAAACTGCTTCTTAAAAAGTTCAGTTTAAATTTTGAATAACTTTATTATTTTGAGTTTGCATAAAATAAATAGTGCATACTTCTTTGGGTTTTGCTACAAGTGGTTATTTTTGTTTTTTTATTCGCCCATGGAAGAGGAACAATTTTATAGTAATATTCAGAAAGCACTTGAAGATTTACCGGAGAATTACACAATTCTTGAGGAGCAGATTGAAATTGAAATTCAGATGAAATATTTTGAATTTGCAAAAAATATGCGGAAGAAAGATAGTGCGGAAGAGTATTTTAAGCATCGCGACGAGTTAAATTCCGATGAAGTTTCAATCGACAGGAAAAAAGAGATACTTTGCGCCATTGCCACACTCGATAAAGTTGAAGCTTACCGTTCAATCGAAAAATTTGCAAACACAAGCAGAGGCGAAATTCGCCAGTGGGCGGTTTTGGCTTTACAAGAAAGCAGAATGCTTTTGCAAAGTTCGCTTCTCGACGAGCAACAGGTTTTTATCTCGACCGGGTTAGGCGGGAAAGGCAAAATGCTGCGATATAACGTGGTTTTCATCAACCAAAAACAGGGAGAACTGTTAAATAAAACACAACAAAAACTGGTAAAAGATGAGCTTGAATACGGGATAAAAAAAAGTGAAGGAGAGTTTGAAACAATGGACTTTATGGAAGGATTCTCTACTGCTCTTGTTATGTTACCTATACAGGCCGATATTCGCAAAATCTTTCAAAATGTGGTTGATGAGTGCAATCAGTACGGAAACTTTTTAGAAGATAATATGATTGTAACAAACGTTAAAATTATGTCGAGGAGCGAAATAATACAGCTGTTGCACCAAAGTAAAAATCAAGATTTCGATGAACTGGAAGAAGAATAAAATTAATGTTGCCATTCAGGTATTGCCCGAAGCCGATGGAAAAGTAAAGTACGAATTGGTAGATAAAGCCATTGAGGAGATTAAGAAGTCGGGATTCGAATACAAAGTATGCCCATTTGAAACTGTTGTAGAATGCAATTTTAATGAACTTCCAAGATTGCTGGAAGATATTCACGGCGCTTGCCGCGACGCCGGAACAGAAAAAATGCTGATGAATTTAAAGATTCAGGTAGATTTTAACAATCAGGTTACAATCGACGATAAAATGAGAAAGTACAATTAATATTAAAAGTAATTGACGATGATTTATTAAAATATATTATATTTGCACCGCTTAAAAAGCAAAAAGCACTGGACCCGTAGCATAATTGGATAGTGCACCTGACTACGGATCAGGAGGTTGGGGGTTCGAATCCCTCCGGGTTCACGTAAAACTCAGAGTTGTAACAAAAAGTTGCAACTCTTTTTTTTTGCCTTTACACGCACTGATTCAATTCTTTAATCTCCAAGTCGACAAACAGTTTCAGGAGAAATTAGTTCGTTAAACTCAGGCTCTGTAATATAACCTAATTTTACAACTGCTTCTTTTATTGAAATCGATTCGGTTTTTACCATTTGTAAAATTTCACTTGCTTTGTTGTAGCCAATTTTAGGAATTAGCGCAGTAATTACGGCTGTAGAATTTTCGGCGTTTTTCCTGCAAACCAACTCGTTGGCAGTAATTCCGGCAACACATTTTTCAGCAAAAATATTACAAGCATTTATTAAGAGCGAGAGCGAACTTAACAGTGTGTCGGCAATAAGCGGCAGAAACTGGTTTAGTTCCAGGTTTCCGGCACTGCAAGATTGTGCAATAATCTGGTCGTTTCCCATAACTTTTATGGCCACTTGCGCCACCGTTTCCGGAATAACAGGATTTATCTTTCCTGGCATAATCGACGAGCCGGCCTGTTTCTCAGGGAGATTTATCTCGCCCAGTCCGGCATCGGGGCCACTCGAAAGGAGCCGTAAATCGTTGCTTATTTTCAGCAGATTTGTGGCGTGCGCCTTTAAAATTCCCGAAACCTCAACAAACACATCGACATTTTGAGTGCCGTCAATTAAATTCTCGGCTCGTGCCAAACCAATATTCGTATTTTCGCGCAACCTGTCGATTACCCTGAAAATAAATTTCTTTGGTGCTCCCAATCCTGTGCCTATTGCTGTGCCACCTATATTTACAACTCTTAATCGTTCTTCGCATTTATATATCCGCCAGCGGTCGCGATTTAACGCTTCGGCATACGCACCCATTTCGCGGCCCAAAGTTGTAAGCACAGCATCTTGCAGTTGTGTGCGCCCTACTTTTACAATGTGCGCAAACTCTTTCTCTTTTTGCTGAAACGACTCTTGCAGCTCCAATACATTTTGTTCGAGTTGGCGCAAAAGACGTATTGCTGCAATTTTTAACGCAGTGGGGAAAGTGTCGTTGGTCGATTGGTGCAGGTTGATATCGTCGAGCGGCGAAACAGTTTTGTAGTCGCCCAACGCTTTGCCTAAAATTTGGAGTGCCCGGTTGGCAACAACTTCGTTTACATTCATATTTGTCGACGTACCTGCCCCACCCTGCAAAGCATCAACCAAAATATGTTCGGTTAATAATCCTTCACTCATTTCGGAACAAGCTTTTTCAATAGCATCGGCTTTTTCACTTTCAAAATAACCCAGTTCACTATTTATTTGCGCCGCCGTCAGTTTAACTTCGCCAAAAGCTTTTACCAACGCGCTGTGAACTCTTCGTCCCGAAACAGGGAAATTTTCGATTGCTCGTGCTGTATGAATTCCGTATAAAACATTTTTTGGAATTTGCTTTTCCCCTAACATATCATTTTCAACCCTTGTATCTACCATAATTAATAGGATTTATTTGATTTCATAACTCGGAAGATAAGTTTATATTTTATTGTTTATCACTATTGTCCCAGATAATTATCAAGATTGCTTCTTCCTCGTTCCTCGTCATCGCAATAACGTTAAATTCAGACATTTGCCAAACTAAGGGATACTAAATAACTTCTTTCGCAAAACAAGCTCAAACACACACAATCGATATACAACGAGCGTCATTGCGAGAGTTCACCCATTTTTTTGAATGGGCACAATGAGACGATGACAGAGATGCTGATCCGTCGGCTGACGGACAGCATGACGTCATTTATTAACCATGTCACTAAATTAGGAGCGTCACCCTGTCCGTCGGTTGACGGATCAGGGTCTTTTTCTAAATCTGTCATTGGTAGCCCAGCGAAGCAATCTTATATTTTAAACGAACACTAATGATTGTTTATACTCTTTTTAGCGGCAAATCCTGTGCACCAGAAGTTGACTGGTAAACCAATTTTATTTAGTATTCTTCCTAATTCATTACTCAATGTTTAATTTCAATAAGCGAGCAAAACAAATCCAACAAAACCCAATAAACGTTAACAATATACGTCATCTTTCCCTTCGGCCACTCGTTTTATAAGTTTTTCGGCACGCTGTTTTGCCAACCCCGACATACTGTTTATGGTTTGGTTAATTAGTTGATTGCCAACTTTAACGGTTTCGGGCGAAGCATAATTCATTAAATACTCTTTAAACGACGAGAGCGCATTGGGTGCACAGTGCAATTTTATATCGCCCGGTTTTGCCAAATCCATAAAATCCTGTCCGGTTCTTCCCAACCGGTAGCAGGCGGTGCAAAACGACGGAATATAACCCATCGACGAAACATCGCGAATTACCTCATCTAAAGGGCGGTGGTCGCCCAACGAGAATTGCCCCGACGGGTCGTCTTCTTTGTCGTTTTCGTAGCCTCCCGGATTGGTACGGCTGCCTGCCGAAATCTGACTGACCCCCAAAGCAAAGGTTTCGCGGCGCATTTTTGCCGTTTCGCGGGTCGACATAATAATGCCGGTGTAGGGAACTGCCAACCTGAGAATAGCGACAATTTTCCGGAAATCGATATCGGAAACAGGAAACGGAGGGTGCGAAGCAATATCGCTGTTTGTTGCCGGCTCGAGGCGCGGAACGCTAATGGTATGCGGCCCCACGCCAAACGTTCTTTCAAGCTCGGCAATGTGTTGCATCATTGCAAGCAGCTCGAAACGGTAATCGAAAAGCCCGAAAAGCACTCCAATTCCGAGGTCGTCTATTCCGGCTTCCATAGCACGGTGCAGCGACCAAGCCCGCCAATTGTAGTCGCGTTTTTTACCTCCCAAATGAACTTTCAGATACGTCTCGCGGTGGTACGTCTCCTGAAAAATCTGGTAGGTTCCGATTCCCGATTTCTTTAGCTCCATAAACTCTTCGGTTTTTAACGGAGCAACATTTACGTTTACACGCCGTACTTCGCCGTGCTCTGTTTTTACATCGTAAATGGTTTTAATCGAGTCTAAAACATATTGAAATCCCTCTTTCGGATACGACTCGCCGGCAACAAGCAGCACTCTTTTTTGTCCCTGACCAATGAGTGCTTTTACCTCGTTTGCAATTTGTTTTTGCGAAAGAACAGAACGTACAATCTCTTTATTAGTTGCACGAAACGCACAATACAAACATTCATTTTTGCATAAATTCGAGATGTAAAGCGGAGCGAAAATAACCAGTCGTTTTCCATAAATAGTCTCCTTCACACGATTGGCTGTCTCGAAAAGTTTATCAAGCATTTTAGGGTCGCTAATACTCGTAAGAACAGCAACATCCGAAAGATTTAACCCTTTCATCTCCGATGCTTTTTTTAAAACATCGTTTATTCCTTCGAAATCGGGATTCTGATTTTTTTCGATGGCATCCCAAATCTCTTTTTCGTTAATAAAATCGGCTTGAACATTGTACATAGTAGTTGTTTTTAGTTGTTATTTTTTTTGAACCATAATTAGTGTCTGCAAGAAAACTTAGCTGGCATCGTCATTGCGAGGACGATAGGACGAAGCAATCTGTTAACGTACAATGATATTGCTTCATTCGTACCTTATTCGCAATGACGGCAATATAATAAATCGGGTAGTTTTCTTGCAGGAACTAATTAGCACAATAGAAAGACAGTACTATTTCAATCTGTTTTTATGGTTATAAAATCTGTCTGGTTATTTTTTTGCCAACCCCGACTTTACTGAAATACCGGGAATATTTCCCAGTTTTCCTGTAAGGTTTCCCAACTCGTCGGTGGTTGCATCAATTACAAGTGTAATAATCGATGTATCGCCTTTTGCATTTGGTAGCCCGGTACGCGCCAGAATAAGGCTCGAAAACCGGCTTAAAACATCGTTTACCACACCCGAGCACATTTCTCTGTTTTCTATGATTATTCCAACAAAACCCAATCGTTTCATAGTTAAAGTTTTATCTGCAAGAAGAAGTGAGGAAAATAAAATGAGGTGTACTTGAAGTATCAAGCAACTAAGATTTCTATTTTTCCTAAAGTCAGCCTTAGCCTTCCCGCAGGATTTATTATGTAAAGGTAAGCTATTCACAGTAAAAACAGATATAAAAAAAGAGGTATTTTAAATAGCTCACTTTATAATTCGGGATGGTTTAATATTTAAATAAATTTTCAGGGTCATTTAAACTTTTGGGTTGCTGGTCAGGGTGATGCCATAATGTTATTTTTGCCCTATCGGGCGGATTTTACTTTTTGGCTTAGTTCAAAAAGCAAACAAAAAGCCCAAGGCTGCTTTCGCTTTACTAGAAAAAGCTACGCAACTAAACTGTAAAGATTAAAACCGAAAAAAGATGTTGGATTAACAATAGCAACTACACGTGCTGGGTTAAATGTGTTTTTCTGTATTTCAATATTATTGAAGGAATAAACGACATAAGAATCCCGATTAAAAATATAATTACAAACTGAATGTTTCCGTTAATTCCTTTGCTGTTAAGAAAAATAGCTAGTGCCACAATGAGCACATTTGCAAATACAATAATTAATGCAACAATAAAATGGTTGTTTACAAGCGTTAATAACCGGTGATGAATATGGTTGTTGTCGGCGATAAAAGGCGATTTATTATTGCTTATACGAATCGACATTACGCTCAGCGTATCGATAAGCGGGACAAGAATTATTGCAAACGAAACGGCGGGGGCTGCACCAATTGCAAAAGGTGTTGTTTTTACAATATTGAACTCGTTGAATTTTACAATCAATGCCGAAATAACTATTCCAATTATTAACGAACCTGTATCGCCCATAAAAAGCTTATTTCTTCTACCAAAAACGTTATACAGAAAAAATCCGGCTAAACTACCCACCATGGCAAACGACATAATTGCGAACTGATATTGCCCGGCAATATAAAACCATACTCCCAAAACAGTTATCGACATCATTGCTAACCCCGAAGCCAGCCCATCGATACCATCGATTAAGTTGAAGGCATTAATAATAACAACCATTGCCAAAAGTGTTATTGCAACACTCGGGATAAATCCTATTTCGTGAATACCTAAAATACCATGAAGATTGGTAAAACGAACATTTGCAAGGGTAATTAAAATAATAGCGGCAAAAATTTGAATAATTAACTTCTTTCGGGGCGAAATGGTTAACAGGTCGTCTTTCAAACCAATAAAAAACATTAAAATTACCGATGCAATAATATATTTTAACGAATCGAAACTTAACCCGTCGGTGGCAATAATTGCACTTAATGTAAAACCAATAAAGATAGCAACTCCCCCCAGAGGAGGTACAATTGAGGTGTGAATTTTTCGCGCTTCAAAAGGTTCAAACAGATGTTTTGCTCTGGCGATTTTTAAAATCGATGGAACAGAAATCATCACAAGAATAAATCCTATAAAAAATGCACTAATTGTTAAAATTAATTCCATAGCTAAGTTGTTTGGCAAATACTGATTTAATAGTTAAAACAAATATCGTTTTTTTTTATCAATATAGCCCCATTTTTTTTAACAAATTTGCCAATCTTATATCATTCGTAATGGGAACATCTTATTTTTCGTTTTGTTCAGAATTGACCGACACTTGTAACAGTCGGGCTAAAATTAAGCTTTTAAAAATGGATGATAATCGCCTGTTAGACCTACCGACTGTGCATGTCGCAAATTGTGTACAATTACAATGCTTTGTCGTGCTTCTTCGAGCGAGAAGCCATTTCCGTTTAAAATTTCTTCGTAGCTGCGGGTATGCAAGTCGGTAAAACCGCCCGAGAATTCGATCTCTTTTCCATCAACAGTAATCGACCGAAATGTTGCCTGTCCTTTCTCTTTAATAGTACCGGGAAGATGATTGCCGTTAACACTCAGAAACCAGCGAACCCGCGCTCTTTCGAGTTGAAGAAAGCCTCCTGCATGGTCGGCTTCATAAACATGAACCGTGCTGTTTGTCGGTTTCCCAAATATCCAGGTCAGCATATCGAAAAAGTGCACGCCAATGTTTGTTCCAATGGTTCCCGATTTTTCTGTATTGCCTTTCCAACTTCTGAAATACCATTTCCCACGTGAGGTGATGTATGTTAAATCGATATCGTAAATTTTATCTTTCGGGCCGTTTTCAATTCTCTTTTTCAGTGCAATTATACTAGGGTGAAGGCGCAATTGGAGAATTGTAAATATATTTTTTTCCGTCTCTTTTTCAATCTCTTGTAGTGCATCTACATTCCAAGGATTCAGAACAATTGGTTTTTCACAAATGGCATGTGCTTCGTTTCGTAAGGCCATTCGAATGTGTGCATCGTGCAAATAGTTGGGTGTACAAATCGAGAGATAATTAATTTTAAACCGGTCGCCTTTTCGACGTAGTTTGTCCAGGTGACGGTCGAAACGTTCAGGTTCGGTAAAAAAATCGGCCTCGGGGAATGAGGAGTCGATTATTCCAACACTATCGTTTACATCGAGTGCTGCAACAAGATTATTACCGGTCTCTTTTATTGCTCTCATATGGCGGGGAGCAATGTAACCGGCTGCTCCTGTAAGTGCAAAATTTTTCATTCTATATGTTTATTTTTTAACGTCGAAAGTGTGTTACACCTCCATCGTCGGCTTGTTCAATATTTATGGCTTCACGAGAAAAAATAGTGGTTCTCGTTTTCATTAACAACAATCGTTCAGAATAAACAACAAAGCTACTCTTTGGTTTTAAGAACTCTTCCCTCTTTTAATTGATACTCTTCTCCACTTTCGGGGCAAACTGCAACTCCATTTTCATTAAAATCGAGTTTATGCCCGCATTCACTCATCCAACCAATTTGTTTGGCCGGATTACCTACAACCAGTGCATAGTCTGCAATGTTTTTTATTACAACAGCACCGGCACCAATAAAAGCAAATTTGCCAATATTGTTACCACAAACAATGGTAGCATTTGCACCAATGGTAGCACCTTTACCAACGTGTGTTTTTGCATATTTATTTTTCCGGTTAACAGCCGAACGCGGATTTATTACATTGGTAAATACCATCGATGGGCCAAGAAAAACATCATCGTCGCAAGTAACACCGGTATAAATTGAAACGTTATTTTGAACTTTCACGTTATTCCCCAAAACTACTTCGGGCGATACAACTACGTTTTGCCCAATATTACAATTGTTGCCAATTGTTGCATTCGGCATAATATGCGAAAAATGCCATATTTTTGTTCCTTCTCCTATTTTACAGTTATCGTCGATTACTGCAGTTTCGTGAGAAAAATAGTTCTTTTCAGCCATTGTTTTCAATTTATAGAATTACTTAAACTTCAAAATTGTTTTAGCAATATAATTCTGAACGTTTTCTGTTAACTCGGTGTGCATGGGAATTGAGAGTACCGAATTACACAATCTTTCGGTGTTCTCCAACTCTTTTCCCGATTCCCAATATTTTTTAAATGCCTCTTGTTTGTAAAGTGGTAGCGGATAATAGATAATAGTTGGGATTCCGTTCTCTTTTAAAAAGGCTTGCAATTTATTCCGGTTACCGTTTTTTATTTTAAGTGAGAACTGATTAAATGTGTGCAATGCATTTTCCGATTTTTCGGGAAGTTCAATCCAGTCGACTCCGGAAAGAAGATTGTAATAGATTCCAGCAGCTTTTTGCCGTGCTTCCAAATGTTCATCAAAATAGTTCAACTTTACATTCAGTATTGCTGCCTGAATTGTATCTAACCGGGAGTTGCACCCGATAACCGAGTGGTGGTATTTTTTCTTCTGACCGTGAGCACCAATCATTCTGCATTTTTCGGCAAGTTCGGAGTTGTTGGTTGTAATCGCTCCTCCATCGCCAAAACAACCAAGATTTTTTGTTGGGAAAAACGAGTTGCACCCGATATGTCCTATTGTTCCGGTTTTTTGCTGTTTGCAATCTGGGAATATATATTCAGCCCCCAGTGCCTGTGCATTGTCTTCAATAACAAACAGGTTGTGCTGTTTCGCTATCTCCATTATTGCGTGCATATCGGCACTTTGTCCATATAAATGAACAGGAACGATGGCTTTTGTTTTTCGTGTAATTGCTTTTTCTATTTCAGCAGGCGATATGTTGAATGTGCCGGGCTCTACATCAACCATTACCGGAACAAGCCGGAGAAGAGCAATTGCTTCGGCAGTAGCCACATAAGTAAATGCCGGCACAATTATTTCGTCGCCGGGTTGAAGGCCAAGTGCCATTAATGCAATTTGCAGTGCATCGGTTCCGTTTCCGCATCCAACCACATGTTTTACATCGAGGAAATCAGCCAATTTCTTTTCAAAAATAGCAACCTGGTCGCCTTTTATAAATTGCGCCGACTCTATACAGTTGATAACCGCTGTATCAATCTCGGGTTTTATTTTTTTGTACTGGCCCTTTAAATCGACCATTGGAATATTTTGCATTGATTCTGATTTGGTATTATTCCAACTTTGAAAAACTTAAATCCTCCGGTTCGGCAACCGAACCACTTTCGTAAGAAAAGGAGTGAGCACCTGTTGCCTAAAAACTTAATTTCCCGTTTATTTACGTAGTCGAAAGCAAAACAGGTTATAGTTTATAAACAGTGTCCGATGCTTCAGGTATCATATTTCTCATATCGACAATGAGTGATGCATTTTCTTTTACAAACTCCATATCGAAAACGTCGTGATTTGTTGTAAGAACAACACAGTCGGCATTTTTCAATGTTTTTGCCGATAATTCTACCGAGCTAAAACTTTTTCCATTGGGTGTTTTTACCGTTTCAATAAACGGGTCGTGGTAATTAACCACTCCTCCTTTATGTGCCACCTGATCCATTATTTCGAGTGCAGGCGACTCACGTTCGTCGTCGATATTTGGTTTGTATGCCACGCCAAGAAATAGAATATTACTTCCGTTAACCGCTTTTTTCTGACGGTTCAGTGCGGTTGCAATTTTTATATACATATAATGCGGCATACGCATATTAATGTGTCCGGCTGCGTGAATCATACTCAAATCGAAATCGAACCGTTTTGCAATGTGTTCAAGATAAAACGGATCGAGCGGAATGCAGTGGCCACCAATTCCGGGACCGGGATAGAAAGCCTGAAATCCAAATGGTTTTGTTTTTGCCGCCTCAATTACTTCCCAAATGTTAATGTCCATTTTACCAGCAAGTAGTGTCAGTTCGTTAATCAAACTAATATTTATGAGCCGGTATGTATTTTCCAAAATTTTAACCATTTCGGCAACACGGGGCGAGCTAACGGTGTGAATATTATCGATGGCGTTACTATACAGCGCTTTTCCTATTATCAATCCATCTTCCGACATAGCCCCTAAAACCTTAGGCGTATTTTTTGTGTGAAATGTTTTATTTCCCGGGTCAACCCGTTCGGGAGAGTAGGCAAGCCAAAAATCGGAACCGTGTTTAAGGCCGCTTGCGCGCTCAATAATGGGCAACATTAAATCTTCGGTTGTAGTGGGGTACGTAGTACTTTCGAGACTGATAAAGGTACCTGCTTTCATATTTTGTCCAATTGCCTCGCACGACGCTTCAATATAACTCATATCGGGTTTACGAAACTTATCGAGAGGCGTAGGAACACAAATAATTAGCGCATCGCACTCTTTCATTCTACTGAAATCGGTAGTTGCCTGAAGTGTAATTT
>JALUZN010000257.1 GCA_027011835.1 Draconibacterium sp.
AGGGGATTGCCAAAGTTGCAGAAGGTATTGAAGGTGTTCGCGATTGGTTTATTGCGTTGTATAACGAAAGTTTACCGGTTCGTGCATATTTTCACTCGATGTTAGCAGGTTGGCAAATGGGTTTTACTGTGGTAAAAACAGCTCTTCAGGCATTGTGGGAACAGCTTAAACTTGGTGGAAAACTGATAAAAGCAGTTTTAACTTTCGATGTTTCAGGCATTAAAGATGCTTTTTCAGATTATGGCAAAAACATGAAAAAGGCAGTTGTAAATAACGCCAAAAAAATAGCTAAAACATGGAAGAACGCTTTCGATGGAGCGATTAACGGTAAAATTACACCTATAAAGCAACATGCCAAAAATGAAATTACAACTAATCAAATCATAAACACCACCGAAAACGAAACAGTAAAAACAAATATTGAACGTTCGGTTAATGGAATAGTGAACCCGGCTGAATCGATTGATCCACGAATCGAAGTTGAAAGAAAATTCTCCGATACTGTTTTGGAACAAAGCAAATTGCGGCAGAAAATATTAAATAACGAACAACAAGCCGCTGCCGATCGAGCTGCATTAGATTTGCAAATTCAGGAGGAGCGGAAAGCTGCTTACCTGTCAACACTCGATACAATTATAAATGTGTTTGGTCAGGAAAGTAAAATAGGGAAAGCTGCTTTACTGGCAAAACAAGCTTATGCCATTGCCGAAACCATAATTAACATTGCCAAAGGAACCGGAGAAACAGCGGCCAGTGTTCCTTTTCCTGCAAATATTCCTTTAATAATTGGTTTTGCGGCCCAGGTAGCCGGACTAATTAAGACGATTAAAAGTGCAACTAAAAAAACACAGGCATACGCCGCCGGTGGTTTTACTCAGGGTGAAAGAATGTATGTTGCAGGCGAAGCTGGTACTGAATGGATTGCGCCAAACTGGATGGTTTCCAACCCGGCAACCGCTCCAATTATTTCAGGATTGGAATCTTATAGACAAAACCGGGTTAAAATAAATCCTGACATTATTCCAATGTTTGCCGAAGGTGGTTATGTTCCTATACATGAAAAAATGAGTATTTTAAATAAATTTAATAATACACCCCTTGTAAATGGTGTTGACCACCTACAAAATGAAATACTAACTGAACTGGTTGGTAGAATTGGAAATTCTTTAGATGAGAATACAAAAGCTATGCAGGGATTGACAAACAAAAAAACATACGTGTCAATAGAAGACATACGGAAAGGTGATAAAAACTATACCGAAATAGAAAATGCACGAGGATTATAATTTTAAAAAAATAACAAAATGAAAACACAAAAAGAAGAATTCAAACCACAACAAATTGGTGAGGAAAACACCTGGTTAGTAACACAAGCATTTAAAGATTATTCATCTTTAATTGAAAGGCTTACTGCACTTAAAAAAGAACTATCGAATTGCCTGGAGACAGACTTCGATATTGATAATTTTATTGATTTTCTGAAGCACGATCCGGAGAAATGGGTTTACAAAAAGTTTATTTCTATTAACGATGTGAATTTCCCCGGTCTTAGTACAGAAAAAATCATTGAACTAAAAATGCTCGATGTAAAAGGAGTTCCCGCTTTATTGGCAAAGTACAATGATTTTAAAAATGTACTCGATAAAGTAATTGAGAGTGGGTTCTTTTATCCCCTGTCTAAATTATACAGCGAGAAAACGAAAGAATTTAATCTTCCTGTTGAGTTTCATGCTGACTGTGATGCTTACTTTTCCAAATTCACACAAACACCGGAACAGAATGAAATTCTGGAAAAATTTGAACGATTATGCGAAGTTTTAAACGAACTCGATGAACTGAATATAATTCGCTCAAAAAATGGCCCAGATGAAATAAAGATGTTAACTGATTTCATTGATATAAGTAAAAATCGGGTTGATGCACCATTTGTTGTTACCGCCGATTTATTCCGCCAACACCGAACAAAAACATATCTTTTGAAATGGAAGCCGGAGAGTAAAAAGAATATTGCTGATTTTTTTGAATAGGGAAAGTTTCTTATCCCGTATTTTTAAAAGCTCACCCGGAATGGGTGGGCTTTTGTATTTTAATTTGGCTTATTTGTTCAAACTATGTTCAAACTGATAAATAAAAAAGGAGTTAAACTTTCGTCTAACTCCTTGATTCTCAATTGTCGGGGTAGCAGGATTCGAACCTGCGACCCCCTGCTCCCAAAGCAGGTACACTAACCGGACTGTGCTATACCCCGAATCTATCTTGCGGTGAGGGCGGGATTCCCGCGAAGCGATCCCTATGGGAGAACCCGCGGTACAGTGTTATCTGTATTCCTGCGCTAACCAACTTGCGGTGAGGGCGGGATTCGAACCCGCGGTACAGTGTTACCCGTACGCTGGTTTAGCAAACCAGTGGTTTCAGCCACTCACCCACCTC
>JALUZN010000258.1 GCA_027011835.1 Draconibacterium sp.
CTTTTTACTTCCCTGTTTGTTTACAGTAAAGTTTCCACGTGGCCTGTCGCCGGGTTTTCTTTCAACATTAACTTTCCCGGTATCTTTTTGTATTCTCTTTCTTCGTTTTTTACGCGACAATCCGCTTTCTCCGGCTTCTTTGCCGGCAGACAAATCAATTTTTCCAAGAACAGTTGGCCCGTCAAGTTTGTCGGCACTCGCTTTAATTACCTCAATTTTCTTGTCTTTCCGCTGCTTGCCTTCACCTCCTTTATTCGCTACCTTTTGTTTCTGTCGTTCTTTCCGTTCTTTCTCTTTTTCTGCTTTCGACTTTTTAGCAGGCCTGGTTTTCTGATTTATATTTTTGAGATCGATTTTACCAACTACTTTTACCTCATCAACTTTTGGTATATTGGTCTCAATAATCTCCTCTTTTGGCTCTTCTTTTGGTGTTTCGGCTACAACTTCTTCAACCGGTTTTTTAACTTCCTCTTTAACCGGTTCTTCTGCCTTCACCTCTTTTTTTGCGGGTTTTTTGTTTTCCGGCTTGGGCTCTTTCTTTTTCTTTTTTTCGACCGGTTTCTCCTCTGCAGGTTTTTTCTCTGCTTTTTTCTTCGGTTTCGAGAATTGCTCCAAATCTATTTTCCCAAGCACTTTAACTTTCTCCTCCTTTTCAACCTTCTTCTCCTCGGCTTTGGGTTTTTCTTCAACTTTTGGTGCTGCTTTTGCAGGTGCCTCAACTTTAACTTCGGCAACAGGTTCCTCTTCTTTCTCTTCCTTCTCGCCTTCAGGATTATCGATACTAATAACCTCGTTTTTGGGCCGATGGCTTTTAAAACTGATTTTTTCCGACTCCTTCTTTAATGAGATATCAACTTTATACTCTTTTTCGAGAAGTTGTACAGCTTCTGCAGTAACTTTAGTGTTTGGATTTGAATCGATATCGAATCCTTTCTTATGCAACGATTCAACAATGGTATGAATACCCACGTTAAACTCGCGTGCAAGTTTACTAAGCCTTATTGATTTGCCTGCTACCATAAAAATACTTTTTCTTTACTTTTCAATGTGCTAAAATATCGCTTTACAATTGTAGCTACCTGCTGTTACTGTAAATTAATTTTAGCCAATTTATTCAAATTCCGATTTTAAGATACTTAGAACGTGGTCTATTGTTTCTTCTTCTAAATCGGTACGTTTTATTAAATCGGCACGAGGAATGTTCAAAACATTTTTGGCCGAATCGCAACCTATTGCTTTTAATGCATCAATTACCCAGTCTTCAATTTCGTCGGCAAACTCGTCTAAGTTTACATCTTCGTCGTCGGCTTCCATTTCTCTGTAAACATCAATTTCGTATCCGGTTAACTGGCTTGCCAGCCGAATATTTAATCCTCCTTTACCAATTGCCAGCGAAACTTCTTCGGGTTTCAAATAAACTTCAGCTTTTTTATCGTCTTCTAAAAGTTTAATTGAATTAATTTTTGCAGGGTTTAAAGCCCGCTTAATATAGAGTTGTGTATTTGTTGAGTAGTTAATTACGTCAATATTTTCATTTCGCAATTCGCGAACAATTCCATGAATTCGCGATCCTTTCATTCCCACACATGCTCCTACCGGGTCAATTCTTTCGTCGTACGATTCAACTGCAACTTTTGCGCGCTCACCCGGTACGCGAACAATTTTTTTGATGGTGATTAACCCATCGAAAATTTCGGGTATTTCGAGTTCGAACAGACGCTCTAAAAATACAGGAGCTGTTCTCGAGAGAATAATTAACGGGTTGTTGTTTCGCAACTCTACTTTATAAACAATTGCGCGAACGTTATCTCCTTTCCGAAAATAATCGGATGGAATTTGTTCCGATTTAGGAAGAATCAGCTCATTATCTTCATCGTCTAAAATCAGAATCTCTTTTTTCCACACCTGATAAACTTCGCCGGTAATAATATCGCCAATTTTACTTTTGTATTTTCCGTAAATATGGTCTTTTTCGAGTTCCATAATTTTACTGGCCAGATTTTGCCTGAGGTTTAAAATTGCGCGTCTTCCAAAGTCAACCAACTTCACTTCGTCGGTAACTTCTTCGCCCACTTCGTAATCCTCATCTATTTTCCGAGCTTCTGAAAGTGTAATTTGCGAATTTGGATCTTCAAACTCATCGTCTTCAACAACTACACGGTTTCTCCAAATCTCGAAGTCGCCTTTATCGATGTTAATAATGATATCAAAATTCTCATCGGTTTCGTATTGTCTGACAAGTACGCTCCGAAAAACCTCTTCGATAACGCTCATCATTGTAGCTCTATCGATGTTTTTCAGCTCCTTAAACTCGGCAAATGAATCTATCAGATTAATATTTTCCATCTCTCGATACTTTATTTAAATGAAATAGCGGCTTTTACACTTATTATTTCATCGTATTTTAAACTATGTTTCTTTATTACTAACTGTTTTTTCTTATGACCTTCAACTTTTTCGCGCGTGGCTGTTTCGAGTACAAATCCCGAATCGTTGGTTTCGAGCAGCGTTCCATCGAGTTTTTTATTCTCGGAAGTAATAACTTCAATTTTCCGTCCGGTGTATTTTATGTACTGCTCTTTTACTTTAAACCCTTCTGTTAACCCGGGCGACGACACATGCAGCTCGAAATCTTCCTCTTCGCGGTCGAAACTATGCTCGACATGCCGGCTCACTGCCACACACTGGTCGATTGTTAACCCGTCGAAACTATCGATAAAAACATCGATTACATTTCTTTCGTTAACCCGCACATCAACCAGAAACATCTTCTCTTCCAGTCGCTCTTCAACCAACCTAATTACTTGTGCTTTATCTATCATTAATCCTATTCAACAAAATAGGAGACCAGAGGCCCCCTAAAAACTCGTTTTAGAAAAATCACCGCAAAAATAGTAATTATATCCAACAAACCCAAATATCTTTCGGTTTATAACGTGCTGATTTTAAAGAAAAATAACGTTGGAAAAATAAAAACCAAATAACTTTGCACAGTCAAATTTGCTGCAAATAAAAGCTCCTCTTTTCAATCTGATAAAGTTTTGTACTTTTGAATACAATAGATTGCTATTCCGAAGGAATAACGAGCTAATCTAAATTATAAGAATAAAAAAATTGCTGTGAAACAACCTCTGTTAAATAAAAAGAAAATCATTAACGACCCGGTTCTTGGTTTTATTAATTTACAATCGGAACTGGTTTTCGATTTAGTTGAACACCCCTATTTTCAGCGGCTTAGAAGAATAAAGCAGCTTGGATTATCGTATCTCGTTTTCCCGGGAGCCAACCACACACGTTTCGAACATGCCATTGGAACAACGCACTTAATGCGGCAGGCCATTTCGGCTCTTCAACTTAAAGGCGTTAAAATTTCGGAGAAAGAAGCCGAGGCGGTAACTGTTGCTATTTTATTGCACGATATTGGCCATGCTCCATTTTCACACGTCCTCGAAAATACATTGGTCGACATTTCTCACGAGGAAATTTCAATCCTGCTAATGAACGAGCTAAACAACCATTTTGCCGGAAAATTAGATTTAGCCATCGAGATATTTACAAACAAATACAAAAAAAGATTTCTGCATCAACTTGTTTCAAGCCAGTTAGATATGGACCGGCTCGACTACCTTAGCCGCGACAGTTTTTTTACCGGCGTTGTTGAGGGAACCATTGGTATTGAACGCATTATTAAAATGCTAAATGTTTGGAACGACCAACTTGTAGTTGACGAAAAAGGAATTTATTCGATAGAGAAATTTCTTATTTCGAGAAGACTAATGTACTGGCAGGTCTATTTACACAAAACAGTTGTTTCGGCAGAGTTTCTGTTAATTAACGTATTAAAACGGGCAAAAGAGTTAACCGCACTCCGAACTCCGGTTTTTGCAACTCCAACACTAAATATTTTTTTAACACAAAAGTTAACGGCCAAACAGTTCAACAAAAATGAGGAAATTAAAGGGAAAAGTATATTAAGCTGGTATTCGTTACTCGACGACAACGACATTTTAGTGTCGATAAAAGAGTGGCAGAACCATTCTGACTTTACCCTTTCGTTTCTGGCAAAAAAATTATTAAACAGAGAGTTATTTAAAACAACACTGCAAACAAAACCACCAACAAAACTGTTAAAAGAGAAGATTCTTAGTAAAATAACGGAACAAATTACCGATAACGAACACCTGTCGGACTATTTTTTAATGACCGGTGAAATAACAAATAGCGCATACAATTATCGCGATGAAAGCATTAAAGTTTTAGGCAAAAACGGAAAATTAAAGGAGATAGGACAAGCGTCGGACATTAATTTCGCCGAACTGGGGAAGACGGTTCGGAAGTATTACCTGTGCTACCCAAAAGAATTGGACATTAAATAGTTTAAAACTATATTTGCATCGCCAAAAAAGTATAAAATGAATTTTAAAGCTAAAGAGATTGCCGAGTTTCTTAACGGGGAAGTTGTTGGTAATGGGGAAGTTAAAGTGTCGAATGTCTCTAAAATTGAAGAAGGGAAACCGGGAACTCTGGCATTTCTTGCCAAAGCAAAATACGAAACCTATATTTATAATACCGAAGCTTCAATTGTTTTGGTAAACCGCACTTTCGTTCCCAAAAAGGAAATTAACTCAACGTTAATAAAAGTTGACGATGCCTATGAAGCTTTTGCCAATCTGTTAAACTTATATGTTGAAGCGAGAGCAATTGCAAAAGTAGGAATTGAGCAACCCAGTTTTATTGATAAAAGCACAACCTACGGAGAAAATATTTATGTGGGCGCTTTTGCATACGTTGGGAAAAACAGCAAAATTGGTAAAAACGTAAAGATATATCCGCAAGTATATATTGGCGAAAATGTTACAATTGGCGATAATTGTACTTTTTATGCCGGAGCTAAAATTTACGACGACTCGGTAATTGGAAACAACTGCACCATTCATGCAAGTGCCGTAATTGGTGCCGACGGTTTTGGCTTTGCTCCTCAAAAAGATGGTACCTACAAAAAAATTCCGCAAATTGGGAATACCGTTTTAGAGGATAATGTAGAAATTGGCGCAAACACCACAATAGATTGTGGAACAATGGGTTCAACAATAATTCGAAAAGGAGCTAAAATTGATAATCTTGTGCAAATTGCACACAATTGCGATATTGGAGAAAACACGGTTATGGCAGGGCAGACCGGACTGGCAGGCACAACAAAAGTGGGGAAGAATTGCCAATTTGGCGGACAGGTTGGACTGGGAGGACATCTAACTGTTGGCAACAATGTTTCGCTGGGAGCACAGTCGGGGTTGATTCGAGATGTTGAAGACGGTGAGGTTTTATTTGGCAGCCCGGCAATTCCAGTTAAAGATGCACTCCGATCAATGTCGGTATATAAAAAACTACCAACACTGCAAAGAGATGTTGCTCGATTACAAAAAGAGATTAAGGAGATTAAAAACAAATAACAACTGCAACAAAACATATAACGAATATGGTTGTAAAACAGAAAACATTAGCAAATTCATTTAAAATAGAAGGCAAAGGATTACACACCGGAGTACATGTTACAATGAATTTCTTACCCGCCCCCGAGAATCACGGCTTTAAATTTAAGCGAGTTGACATTGAAGACCACCCTATAATTGAAGCCAATGTAGACTTAGTTGTCGACACATCGCGTGGAACATTACTCGAAAAAAACGGAGTGAGAATTGGAACAATTGAACACGCTTTAGCTGCACTAATTGGGATGGATCTCGACAATGTACTTATTGAGGTGGACAACGAAGAGGCTCCAATTATTGACGGCAGCTCGAAATATTTTGTCGATGCCATTGAAAAAGCAGGAATTGTTGAGCAAAATGCCGAACGCGATTATTTTGAGATTACTGAGAAAATAGAAATATTCGACGAAAAGTCGGGAGGGAATTTAATTGCCTTACCCGATAACGATTACAGTTTGAATATAATGATTTCGTTTAATTCGAATGTATTAAAAAACCAGTTTGCCACACTCAATTCGATAAGCAATTTTAAAGACGAAATTGCCAACTGCAGAACATTTGTTTTTCTGCACGAATTAGAATTCTTGCTAAACAACAACCTTATTAAGGGAGGCGACCTCGACAATGCCATTGTAATTGTAGACCGCGAAATAGAACGTGAAGAGTTAGACCGGCTTGCCGATTTATTTGCACACGACCGGGTTGAAGTAAAACCACAACAAGGCATTTTCAATAATGTCGATTTACATTTCGACAACGAATGTGCCCGACACAAATTATTAGATGTTATTGGCGACCTTGCACTTTGCGGCAAACATATAAAAGGCCGAATAATTGCCACAAAACCGGGTCACCGCCCCAATACAATATTTGCCAAAGCATTAAAAAAGGCATATAAGAAATCGGTTAGCGGAGCTCCAAAATACGACCCGAATGCAGAGCCCATTATGGACCTGAAGAAAATAAAAGAACTTTTGCCTCACCGGTATCCGTTCTTAATGGTCGATAAAGTTATCTCAATCTCAAACAACGAAATTGTTGGCGTTAAAAACGTTACAGTAAACGAACCATTTTTTCAGGGGCACTTTCCCGACGAACCTGTTATGCCCGGAGTTTTAATGATTGAAGCAATGGCTCAGGTGGGCGGACTTCTTGTTTTAAACTCACAGGAAGGAAAATTCTCGACCTATTTTATTCGAATCGACAATGTCAAATTCAGAAAAAAAGTGGTTCCCGGCGATGTTCTTATTTTTAAAATAAAATTAACTTCGCCAATTCGGCGTGGAATAGCTAATGTAAAAGGGCTGGTTTATGTTGGAAACAAAGTAGTTGCAGAAGGCGAATTCATGGCACAAATAGTTAAACAATCAGAAAACAATTAAGAGATATGAAACAACCATTAGCATATGTTCATCCCGATGCAAAAGTTGCCGACAATGTAGTTATCGAGCCTTTTGTGTCGATAGACCACGATGTTGAAATTGGCGAAGGAACAAGAATAGGTTCGAGCGTTACAATATTGCCCGGCACGCGAATTGGAAAAAACTGCAATATCTTTCCGGGTGCTGTAATTGGGGCAATTCCTCAAGATTTAAAATTCAGAGGTGAATATACAACCGTTGAAATTGGCGACAACAATACCATTCGCGAATACGTAACCGTTAACCGCGGAACTGCATCGAAAGGAAAAACGTGCATCGGAAACAATAACCTGATTATGGCTTATGTACATATTGCACACGACTGTAAAGTGGGAAATAACGTTATTCTTGGAAACAGTACGCAACTTGCCGGCGAGGTAGTTGTCGACGATTTTGCCATTATTTCGGGAATGAGCGGAGTGCATCAGTTTTGTCGTATTGGTTCGCATGTTATGATTGGCGGTGGCTCAGCAGTATTAAAAGATGTTCCACCGTTTATTAAAGCAGCACGTACACCGTTGTCGTATGTGGGAATTAACTCAATAGGGTTGCGGCGCAGAAATTTTTCAAACGAAAAAATCCGCGAAATTCAGGATATTTACCGGTACATTTACCAAAAAGGATTAAATAACTCGCAGGCTGTTGATGTTATTGAAGCAGAGATGCCGGCAACTACCGAAAGAGATGAAATTCTGTTGTTTGTAAAAGATTCAAAACGTGGCGTTATTCGCGGTTACTTACCCGATTAATTCAAGACAATCAATATAAAAAAATGCCGTTCTAAAATTTTAGAACGGCATTTTTTATGCAATTGAATTTGGGTCTGCTGAAAAGCTCAGATGTGCGTCAGATTTGGACTTTGTGAAGTGCAGATTTATATAAATACTTCAAACTGAATAAGGTACAAATATGGCGTGCAAATGAGCTGTTAAAAATCCGAATCATAGAATAAGTAGACGCAACAAGTATTTTTAATAAAAACAGGCCAAAAATCTTACACTTTTAAAAGTATTAAATAGGATATCTAACGGCAGTCTGTTTAATAACCTGAATTAATATTTGCAGAATCTCATATTTACTAAATCTTAAAGACAGCTCTCTAAATAAATCACTGTCAATCTTTACTTTTTAGACAGTCTGACAGTGAGTATATGAGACATTATTAGGCTTAGGTTATTTATTTGCCAATTTTATCCATTCTAATATTTTGTCATAATCTTTAAGCTCAATTTGCCATTTATATTTATTTGCTAAATCCCATGCTCCTTTAGTAAAAACTGATGTGGTTGCAAGACAAGATTTTGTTGCACGATATTCATTGTGAGCCCAAATAAGACTTCTTACCGGTTCTACCCCAATTTTATTTTTCCATTGTTTAGCCTGAATTAGATATCTATTTAATCCAAATGGTGATTGTTTCTTTATTGCTATTATATCAATTCCTCCATCCTTTGTTCCTTTCAAAAGTTCAATTTCATATTCAAATTTTTCAAGAATATTTGCAAGAAGTTTTTCAAAAGTTCTCCAATGTAAACTGCCTAATAGTTGTGGGTCAGTAATTATAGAATTATATAAGTTTACATCAATAATATCTAAAG
>JALUZN010000259.1 GCA_027011835.1 Draconibacterium sp.
GTTTTATACAGCCCCCACCACTCTCTTGGGCTGGGGCCAACTTTATAATAGAGAACAATATCGCCGTTCTTTTTTTTGAAAAGTACAGGATTCCAGCACGGATAACGGAGCGTGTCGTTAATTACTCCATCGGCAACCAGTTGCGGGTTGCTCCATTTTTTATTTTTATAGTTTGCAATGTAGATACAAACGTCTTTGTTTTTTTCGTGTGTTCCGCCAAACCATGCAGCCAAAAGTCCCTCATTGGTTTCAACAACTGTTGATGCGTGGCATTGAGCAAAAGGTGCATCTGTAAAAATAAACCCGGAGGAGAGTAGCGTTGCTTTAACATTCTCCAGTGCTTGTTTTTGTTTGCACGACGTGAATGATAAAACAAATATTACGATAATCGGCAAGATTTTCATTTTTTAGTATTTCCGATTATTTATTTGGCAAATAATAGAAATGCCCGTCTTCGGCACCAATCAACAAATCGCGTTTTCCATTTTTGTCCCAATCTACTGTTGTAGGGCTGGTTGAATGACCTGCCAAGCGGAGTGTAGATAAATTTCCTCTGTTTTTAAATGTTGTTTTTCCCTCTTTTTCACCTGTATTTTCGAACCATTCAATATTTGTACTGTTTGCCAGTAAATCTAAATCTCCATCGTTGTCCCAGTCGGTGAAACAGAATTTGCGGCGTCCGCTGAGTCCTGCTTCTTTATCGTTTAGTCGAAGAGGTTTTTGTGTCCCGGCATCGATAAAGATGCGTTTGCCGGGATGAATGAACAGATTTCCGTTTTTATTAAATCGTTCGAAAAGAGCAAGGTATCCTTCGCTATCGAGCATTATTAAATCCATCATCCCGTCTTTGTTCCAATCAATTCCATACGGCGTTGTTCTCCATTGCGTAACAAATTTCCCTTCCTCAGGATTCCACCAGTTCCATTTTGGTTTTTTTACCTCTTTGTTGCCCCAGTCGATATTAACGCCTCCCATTTTCGATAAAACCGGTGCTTCTTTTGTTCCGGTATTTTTAAACCATTCCACTTTACTCCAAATCGAGTTTGCAAGAATATCTTTTCGTCCGTCGCCGTCCCAATCGACAACACTGAGGGTTGTGTATCCCCATTTTGCTTCGGCAGGCCCTTGAATTGAGCCGTTTACACCGGCTTGAAAACGAATAGTTTTACCATCGGCTTTTAGCTTTACCGGTTCTGCCCATTTAGGAGGGTTGCCGCCATCTAAGTTTTCAATAAATCCAATATAACCGGCCGAACTTCCGCAAATAATATCTTCATCACCATCGTTGTCCCAGTCGACACTAACCGGAGTAACCAGTGCTCCGAATTTTACATATTGTGCTTGTTGACGGAAATAAACCGGCTGTTTGAATTGTGGCATTCCGTCGGTAACTTTTCCGCTGTTTTCGATAAAAGCAACGCGCCCGTCTTCGTCGCCAACAATTAGGTCGATGTCGCCGTCGGCATCCCAATCTACTGCTGTTGGTGTTATCATTTGCAGGTCCATTGTGACCTTTTCCCCGCTACTGGCAAGGCGTTTCGGGCTTTTGTACATCGGTTTTTGGCGTGTTCCAATGTTTTCAAAATAGTTAAATCCATCGATAAATTCGCCACAAATTAAATCGAGGTCGCCATCGTTATCGAAGTCGGCAAAATTTGGTGAAGGCATTCCAAACACATCAATCTCTTTCCCACCGGCCTTTAATCGTACCGGTTTTTTGTATTTATTGTTCTCTTTTTCAATTAAATAAACATAGCCGTGCAGGGGGCCGTTGTGCCAGATTCCCTCTTTGTCGAATGCGTTGTCCCATCCGTAGTCGCCCCAGTCGCCGCGGCCAACAATAATGTCTAAATCGCCATCATTCTCAAAATCAACATATTTCCATTGGTCGGCACGGATTTTAACAATTTCTTTATCGAAACTTTTATCGTTGTAAATGGTTTTTTCTTTCCACTTTTCGGAGGCATAAAAGTTTTTGTATTCAACAAAAGGTGCAAGTATTCTGGGTTTTCCGGCAATGTATGATATCTGAAGATTTTTTATGGCATCGGAAATTCTCACCGCCGGTTTAAAAACCGGGTTTGTACCGCCGCCCGGGTTTTCGAAAAACCAGATTCCGTTATACGGCTTATCGGGGCAGCTTACCAATAAATCGAGGTCGCCATCGCCATCGTAATCGAAAGGCAACGGCCAGGCCCAAAGTCCTACGGCCAGGTCAACGGTTAATTGCGGATTGTTGTATTTAATCCGAACTAACGAGTTGTCGGGGGTTTTTACATTCTGTTTACAGGCAAAAACGAACAATAAGACGAAAAGAATAATTGAAAATATCTTCATAATTATTAGTTAAATAAATTATTGTTGTAACCTCTGGTTATGTATAATGTAAAGTATCATTAATATTTACTC
>JALUZN010000260.1 GCA_027011835.1 Draconibacterium sp.
TTGCTTATTCATGCGTATCAAATTAATCTGGCAAAAAAAGATATGGGCAAATTTACGCGCAGCATCATGCTCATTACATTTTTTAAACTAATTTTATTTTCGGCTGTTGCCATTGCTTATATTGCTTTTGCTCCACAAAATGCACTTATTTTTGTTGTTTGTTTAATGTTTCTCTATCTCATTTTCACCTTTTTCGAAGTCTCCGAGATTAGTCGTATCTCACGAAAAAAGTAAAATTAAAAGCTATCATTTCTCTTAACGCAGTCTACAAATCGTACGTCGTTGATAACACGGTGTAGCAATCCCAAAAAACTAACACAACAACAGTTGAAAATTTTAAACAAATCTCTCATTATATTGTTATAAATCGCATAAACAACATCAATACATTTAAACTAAAATCAAGCAAAAGTTTGTTACACGAACATTTTAAAAATAACTTAATTCTTAACTCAGTTTTTGAAATAAAAAATTATTTCAGAAACGGCATTATTTATAAACTAAATTTCGTGTTTTTTATCCCGACATTGAAAAAATCTTCTAAATTTGTAGGCACTTGATAAACTGATAAACTATGCACAAGTTTTCGAAAGCAACATATATAATTATAGTACTTGTTTTAGCAGGAGTTACTCCTCTGCTTGCTCAGCACGACAACAAAGCGGAACACGAACAAAAAGCAAACAAACACGAAGAGCAAACTTTTGATGCAGGAGAATTTGTTATGCATCACGTATCCGATGCATACGATTACCACATTGTTTCGTTTGGCAACACAAACATAAGCATCCCGCTCCCAGTTATTCTCTATTCAAAACATCCCGAATTACACGGAGGAAAAAGTTTTCATGTTTTCATGTCAACAAAGTTTCACCATCAACATGCCGATTACAAAGGATTCAGAATCTCGGAACAAAAAGATTACGACGGAAAAATTGTTGAAATTAATGCAGAAGGTCAGGAAATTGGAAAACCTTTCGACCTGTCGATTACAAAAACTGTTGCAGGAATATTTGTGTCGATTATGTTAATTTTCACCGTTCTTTTTTCGGTTAAACGTATGATGAAAAAGAATAAAGGGAAAGCACCAAAAGGGATTCAGAATATTGTTGAACCCATTGTTCTATTTATTCGCGACGAGATTGCAAAACCAACAATAGGAGACAAAAAATACGAAAAGTTTATGCCTTTTTTGCTAACGCTTTTCTTTTTTATTTTAGCAAACGATATTTTAGGACTAATTCCGTTCCCGCCATTTTCGGCAAATGTAACCGGAAACATTACTGTAACCATGGTTTTGGCACTGTTTACGTTTGTAATAACAACCTTTAACGGCAACAAACATTACTGGAAAGAGATATACAACCCCGATGTACCTTGGTGGTTAAAATACCCTTTCCCGCTAATGCCAATTGTTGAGTTAACCGGAGTAATTACAAAACCATTTGTTTTAATGGTGCGGCTATTTGCAAACATGTTAGCAGGCCACATGATTGTTACCGTATTTGTTAGTTTAATATTTGTTTTCGCCCATCTAATGGGGCCAGCTGCCGGATATGCAATAAGCCCGGTATCAGTAGGATTTTCGGTGTTTATTTTATTACTCGATATTTTAGTATCGTTTATTCAAGCCTATGTTTTTACATTGTTGTCGGCACTCTATTTTGGAATGGCGACAGCAGACCATCATTAATATTAATTATTTAAATTAAATGCTATGTTATCAGCAATTTTAACTGTATTACTTCAAGCTGCCACCGCCGCCACAGTCGGTAAAATGGGTGCTGCTATCGGAGCCGGACTCGCTGCAATTGGAGCGGGTATTGGAATTGGAAACATCGGAGGAAGCGCCATGGAAGCAATTGCCCGGCAACCTGAAGCTATTGGCGACATTCGCTCGAATATGATTGTTGCGGCAGCACTTGTTGAAGGTGTAGCCTTCTTTGCTGTTATTATTTGTGCGCTTGTTATTTTTATTTAGCAAAACGAATTTGAGAATAACTTCCGGGATTGCCGGAAGTTCATTCTCTTTCATTAAAAAAATTAGGTTATGGGTTTAGTTACGCCAAATCCCGGCACATTTATATGGATGGTTATTATTTTTGGAATTGTACTGTTTATTCTGAAAAAATACGCATGGGTACCAATTCTGAAAACATTAAAAGAGAGAGAAGAGTCTATCGACAAAGCATTAAACTCGGCTGCCGAAGCAAGAAAAGAGGTTGAAGGACTAAAAGCAAACAACGAAAAAATTATTGCCGAAGCCCGAAAAGAGAAAGACATTATTTTGAAAGAGGCAAAAGAGATGAAAAATAAAATTATTGCCGAAGCAAAAGAAAAAACCAATCTCGAAACGCAGAAAAGCATAGAGCTGGCGCGTCAGCAAATTGAAGTTGAAAAAAATGCTGCATTGGATGAAATAAAAAAACAAATTGCCGAACTCTCGGTCTCAATTGCCGAAAAAGTAATTAAAAAAGAGCTAAGCAATCCTTCGGAGCAAAAGAAAATGGTTGACAATTTAATCGACGATATAAAGCTGAATTAAATTATGGATCAAAGCGCAATTAATGTAAGATACGCAAAAGCTCTTTTCCTGACAGCAAAAGAGAAACAGAAGATGGAAGACCTAAAAACCGATATTGAATTGGTTTTAGACGTATGTAATAAATCTGTCGATTTTATTCTTCTGCTCGAAAGCCCCATTATTAAAACGTCGAAAAAAACAAAACTGATAACCTCTGTTTTCAAAGGAAAAATAGACGAACTTTCATTGAAATTTCTTCTGTTGGTTACGGCAAATAAACGAGAAGTTTATATTCCCGGCATTTGTCGGAATTTTCTAAATCTCATAAAAAAAGACCAAAATATTAAAACGGCACGACTAACTACCGCTTTGGAAATTGATTCGGAAGCATTGCAAAAAATTAAAGATTTACTGGGGAAAGAGTTAAATGCAACCATTGAACTCTCAACCGGTGTTAACCCCGAAATTATTGGAGGATTGGTTTTACGTATCGACGATAAACAGTACGATGCAAGTATTGCCACTCAACTCAAAAGAATAAAACAAGATTTACTGGAATCGGAATTAAAATAAACGAAAGCGTTAAAAATTAATACAAGATGGCAAATATAAAACCTGCTGAAGTTTCTCAAATTTTGAAACAACAACTCGAAGGTTTCAAATCGGAAGCCGAATTAGAAGAAGTTGGAACAGTACTACAAGTTGGCGATGGTATTGCCCGTATTTACGGGCTTTCTAATGTCGAGTCGAACGAAATGATTGAGTTTGACAGCGGCGTAAAAGGCATTGTTCTCAACTTGGAGGAAGACAATATCGGAGCTGTTCTTTTGGGCTCTTCAGAAAAGATTAAAGAGGGCGACACCGTAAAACGATTGCGCAAAATTGCTTCGATTGAGGTAGGCGAAAGTTTACTCGGACGGGTAATAAATACCATTGGCGAACCAATAGACGGCAAAGGAGCCATTCAGGGAGAACTGTTTGAAATGCCTTTGGAAAGAAAAGCACCCGGAGT
The DNA here is from genome assembly GCA_027011835.1 of Draconibacterium sp. GTDB lineage: Bacteria > Bacteroidota > Bacteroidia > Bacteroidales > Prolixibacteraceae > Draconibacterium. The sequence continues at coordinate 3,537 of JALUZN010000260.1, forward strand.
AATTTTCAGGCAACCGGTTACTCAACCGTTGCAAACCGGTTTAAAAGCTATCGATGCAATGATTCCAATTGGTAGAGGCCAACGCGAATTAATTATTGGCGACCGCCAAACCGGAAAAACAGCCGTTGCCATCGACACAATTATTAACCAGCGCGAAAATTACGAGAAAGGTGAGCCGGTTTACTGTATTTATGTTGCCATCGGTCAAAAAGGATCGACCGTTGCAAACATTTCGGCAACACTCGAAAAGCACGGTGCAATGGATTATACGGTAATTGTTTCGGCAACAGCCGCCTACCCGGCAGCACTGCAATATTATGCACCTTATGCCGGAGCAGCCATTGGAGAATATTTCCGCGACACCGGCCGCGATGCACTTATTATATACGACGACCTTTCGAAACAGGCGGTTTCGTACCGCGAAGTTTCATTGCTGCTTCGTCGTCCACCGGGCCGTGAAGCCTATCCCGGCGACGTTTTCTACCTGCACTCGCGTTTGCTCGAACGGGCTGCAAAAATTATCGATTCGGACGATATTGCGAAAGATATGAACGACCTACCCGACAGTTTAAAAGACAAAGTAAAAGGTGGCGGTTCGTTAACAGCACTGCCAATTATTGAAACACAGGCCGGCGACGTTTCGGCATACATTCCCACAAACGTAATTTCGATTACCGACGGACAAATCTTCCTCGAGTCGAACCTCTTTAACTCGGGAATACGGCCCGCTATTAATGTGGGAATTTCGGTTTCGCGTGTGGGAGGAAATGCACAGGTAAAAGCGATGAAGAAGATTGCCGGGACGCTGAAACTCGATCAGGCACAATTTCGCGAACTGGAAGCATTTGCAAAGTTTGGCTCCGACCTCGATGCATCGACAATGCGCACACTCGATAAAGGGCGCAAAAATGTTGAAATATTAAAACAAGGACAGTATTCGCCTGTAAAAATCGAACACCAAATTGCAATTATTTACTGCGGAACAAAAGAGTTGCTTCGTAATGTTCCGATTGAAAAAGTAAAAGAATTTGAAGACGATTTTATTCAGATAATGGAGTTGCAACACCGCCCTGTTTTAGACGAATTAAAATCGGGAAAACTAACTGCCGAAATTGAAGAAACGATTAAAAAAGTGGCAACCGAGGTTGCAGGGAAATATAAAAATTAAATGATTAGTAATACGGTGAAAAGTTCTTCGCCTTTTCGTTACACTGTTTTTCAAACTTATTAAATATGGCCGGGTTAAAAGAAATACGAACACGAATTGCATCGGTAAAAACCACCAGACAGGTTACCAGTGCCATGAAAATGGTTTCGGCAGCAAAGCTAAAAAAAGCACAAGATTCTATTCTTCAAATCAGACCGTATGCCAACAAATTGCACGACATTTTAACTTCGTTAAGTGCCAGTTTAGACAATGTTCAAGAATCGGTTTATACTAAAAACCGCAAGCCCGACAAAGTGCTTGTCGTTCTTATCTCGTCGAACCGTGGATTGTGTGGCGGATTCAATACAAATATCTCGAAAAAAGCCATCGACCTTGTTAAAACAAAATACAACCAACAGTTACAGCTTGGAAATGTAGATTTTATAAGCATTGGGAAACAGGGAAATAAACAGATGAAACATCGCGGAATGCATGTTGTCGAGAATAAAGACGAAATCTTTAATTCGCTCTCTTTCGAAAATGTTTCGGTAATTGCACAAAATATTATGGACAGTTTCGCTGCGGGCAAATACGACCGTATAGAACTGGTATACAACCAATTTAAAAATGCTGCGGTACAGATTCAGACCACCGAACAGTTTCTTCCGGTTGAAATAAAAGAGGAGAAAAATAATACTACCAATTACGATTTTATTTACGAACCATCGAAAGAGGTTATTATTCAGGAATTAATTCCGCGCTCGTTAAAAATTCAGATTTACAAAGCTCTGTTAGATTCGAATGCTGCCGAGCATGGTGCAAGAATGACAGCAATGCATCAGGCAACCGACAATGCGACCGAACTGCTTAAAGATCTTACTTTGCAATACAACAAAGCCCGACAAGCTACAATAACAGGAGAGATTTTGGAAATTGTTAGTGGTGCCGAAGCATTAAAAGGTTAGATTTACAGCACCTGCCCAACAATTACAATTCGTGTTGCCGACTGATAACCGTAAACAACAGCTTTCTCCCGGAATTCATTTATCTGCAATTTTAAAATCTCATAATCAGGATGAGTTTTAACCGTATCTAACCGTTTCTTCATCTTCACAACTTTCTCCTCAATTTCAACAGAAGTTAGTTTTTTGTTCTCTTCTTTTTTATGCTCAAAATGAAATTGAATTTCAATCCCGGCCTCATTTACAAACTGCAAAATTTCATGCTTTTTAAATGCCTGATTGTGATTAATTCCCTGTATACGGTCAATCCTGCTTCCAAAATGATGAACCATTCGATGCACTTGCTGTGCTTCGTTTAAGTTATCGCTAAAAAGTTCGTTTATAATTATCCATCCGCCCGGTTTAACAACGCGTTTCATTTCGTTCAGTGCCAAATCAACATCAGTAAGATGGTGAAGTGCCATTGAAATTGAAACAACGTTAAACGAATGATTGGTAAAATCGAGTTGCTCGGCACTCATTCTCTTAAAGCTTACATCGCGAAACGTTTGGGCTGCATCAATCAACGACTCATTATTTGGGTCGACTCCGGTAATTTTAGCCGTGGGAAAAATATCTTTTAAAACAAGTAAAAAGTTGCCACTTCCAGTTCCCACATCCAGAACATTTGCAATCTCTTTATTACTAAAAAACTGTTTTAACTGTCTCATAATTTAAATTAAAAGTAACAATGCCGACAGGGCAGTAACAACAAAAACTGCGTTACGGTATATTTTATCCGAAATCCTTTTTACCAAAACAACCCCCAGAAATGCGCCCAAAGCAATGGCCGGGAAAACAATAATATTAAGCGTTAAAGTACTCCAGTTTATTGTTTTCCAGACAAAAATATGGAGTGGAAATTTTGAAAAATTGATAATAAGAAAAAACCAGGCTCCGGTACCAATAAAACTATTTTTTGACAAACGCATAGCAAGCAGATAGATGGCGAAAACAGGTCCGGCAACATTCCCAATCATTGTTGCAAAACCGCCCAGAATGCCCATTAATGCGGCAAACCACCAGGTATCGGGAAATAGATTATTGGTTTTCCGGCGATCTTTCCAAAGCATTAACCCAATACTCGAAAAAACCAGTATCGCAATAATATTTTTAAACCACTCGTCATTAACAACTTCGCCCACCCACAGTGCAATACCAACACCTATAAAAGCCCACGGCAACAATTTCCAGAGAAACTTCCACTCGGCATGCCGATGATAATAACCCACGCCAAACAAATCGGCCATCATTAAAATAGGAAGCAGAACACCCGTTGAAGCTTTCCCCCCGAAGATAAAAGCCAAAACAGGAACAACAACCATTGAAATACCGGGAACCCCAACTTTCGACATTCCAATAAAAAGTGCACACAGAGCAAGCAGCAACCACTGTGCAAAAGAGAAATCCAAATGAATCATTCTAAAAATTTTGAATTGCTAAAATATAGAAATTTACCGGTGATTAATAATCGCTGCAGTTTGAATCCATTCTGATAAAAATGAAAAGACATTTTGGACATTTAGCAACGATATTCTTTTGATTTAATTACTTTTGCTGCACAAAATTAAGCTATGCAAAAAATTCTGACAATTGTTGGTGCACGCCCTCAATTTGTAAAAGCAGCTGCACTAAGCAGACAATTGAAAAAATACAATATTGAAGAGATTCTCGTTCATACCGGACAACATTTCGACAAAAATATGGCCGAAATATTTTTTGATGAGATGGAGATTCCAAAGCCCAAATACAATCTTGGCATTCATTCGCTCTCGCACGGAGCAATGACCGGCCGGATGCTGGAAGAGATTGAAAAAGTTATTCTTGGTGAAAAACCATCGATAGTGGTTGTTTTTGGCGACACCAACTCTACATTAGCCGGAGCTTTGGCAGCAAGCAAATTGCATGTTCCGGTGGCACATATCGAAGCAGGATTACGCAGTTTTAATATGAAAATGCCGGAAGAAATCAATCGTATTTTAACCGACAGAATTTCTGATATTCTTTTTTGCCCGACAGAATCTTCAATTAAGAATTTAAGGATTGAAGGATTCGATAAGTTCGACAACAGAATTGAAAACATTGGCGATGTTATGTACGACGTTGCCTTGTATTACAGCCGGTTCTCGGCTGAACGTTCGACGCTACCAAAAACAGTTACCGATAGTAAAAAACCGGTGATACTGACAACCCTGCACCGGCAGGAAAATACCGATAATTTAACACGGTTACAGTCGATTGTTGATGCGCTGAATATTCTTTCCAAAACATTCGAAATTGTATTGCCAATTCATCCGCGCACAAAAACAATTATCGAAAATGAAAATATTAAATTAGATTTTAAACCGCTTGCCCCGGTAGGTTACTTCGATATGATTGAACTGCTAAAAAAATGTGAGTTCGTAATTTCGGATAGCGGTGGGTTACAAAAAGAGGCATTCTTTTTCGAAAAACAGTGTCTTGTTATTCGCGATGAAACCGAGTGGACAGAATTGATAGAGTTGGGGTATAACTTCCTGGTGGGTTCAAACACCAATCTTATTATTGAAAAAGCAAACCAAATAGCAACCAGCAAAAAAAGCTTTACCGAAAAACCGTATGGAAATGGAGACGCTGCAGAAAAAATTGCACTTCGACTGCAAGAGTTTTTTGATAACAATAACGGTCTGTAAAGAAATCTAACAACCCGAATTGACAACATTATTTTATCCGACAACAAGGTAAAACACAGACATTGCGTATACAAAAAAGCCACATACCTTTTTAAAGATACGTGGCTCTAACTATTTTAAATGTCTTTGT
>JALUZN010000261.1 GCA_027011835.1 Draconibacterium sp.
GTATAAATACGGATAATCATAAAATAAATTTATATGGAATAAAAACTAACATGTTTGTACATCGTTGTTCGTCTGAACATGGATTTATTAATCTTAAAAACCTATTATTATGAAATTAAAAATTTTACTTTTTGTTTTACTCTTTTCTGGTAGTATTTTGAATATTCGTGCTGATGTTCCAAGTACGCAAGGAGACACGATTAAAGGATTGATTATTTCGGAAGCTTTTGTTGGTAATTCATTCGGTGCGTATTTTGAGTTAACCAATATGGGCAACAAAACAATCGATCTAAGCCAGATTGAGATTGGCATGCTTGCTCCATGGAGCAGACCTCCAGAAGATGATTTTTGGGGGAATCCAGGTAATAGTATGATGCTTCCTGATTTTCAACTCGAGCCAGGCAAAAGTTTTGTTATTGCCAGTGCTTATGAATATAATCCTGAGCAGTTTAAAAAAGGCGTTCCTGGATTTGCTGAAAAATTCACAAGGGACCAAATGTGGGATGTTGCTGATTATCTTGTGCATATATACGAAAATAGAGGAAATCAAATAGATCCTAATGACAGTATTTGTCCTGTCCCGGGTGCAGCAAACTTATTTCATGACATATGGGAAGGAACCAGAGCTTTTTTCATCAGACAGCATATAAACGAAACAGACTCGGTTGTTCTTGATCAGGTAAACGGTGTATTCGATGGTGATCTTGGATACAATAGTTTGAATGCAAATGATGTTGCCGGATTCCATGAAGCTTCATTGAATTGTGTTTTGGTAAGAAAATACACAGTTAAAACAGGGAATCTCGACTTTGCCAATGGTAGAGGAGTAGGGGAAGATGACTCGGAATGGATTCCAATACCAAGAACAGAAAGTACGTTTTATCGCGATCTTTGGTGGACAGTTGGAAACCATGGCGATTACACTCTAGACGAAAATACGCTTGAAAGTGATGTTGCCGACATTGATTTTAATGCGAAAAGCATAACCGTACCTTGGGGAACAAGAAGAGCCGATGGTATTATGGAATTGATGAAACAGAAACCCGGTGTTGCATGGATTTATCATGTTTCTCCGGTTGCTGAAGACTCTACAAGTATGTTGGCACATACTGGCGACAAACTTGAAATTATAGTTGCCGGATCGGTTGGTGTAAGGCAATATTTCGATGTTATCGTTTCTGAACCTACTGCCGATGTAAATATTGTTGCACCGGTTATAGGGAAAGACCATGATGGATGGTGGCGCAGAAGCAATGAAGAAGGAATTTTAAGTTGGCCACGAGTTTCACAAAACGAATCGGGTGTTGATACAATTTATGGAGCAAGAGGTGGACTTCCTTACGCTACACGGGTCGACTCTTTACTTTCACACCTAGAAAAAGCACCTAATGCAACATGGGAAATAGAATGGGTTGATGGCGCTGAAAAGAGAGCAGATTTAAAAAATGGCGATATTCTTAAAGTTACCGCAAAAAATGGTTCAGTAAAAGAATATTTTATATCTGTTGTAGGTTATCGTGCAAATACCGATGCCGCTTTATCGGCTATTACCTGGCCAGATATTCCTGAATTTTATTACGATATTTTTGGATGGACAGGAGATACTATTCCAGGATTTTCAGCCGGAGTATATAACTATCGTATTCAGGTGCCTCTCGATGTTGAAACCATTCCTGCACTTGTGGCAAAAAAGAGAAATGCCAATGCAAAAGTTGAAGTAAAACGCGCCTCTAATCTTTTTGGAACTGCTGAAGACAGAACCATGTCGTTTACCGTAACTGCTGAAGATGACATTACACAAAGTACATATAGTGTAGAGCTAATTAAAGAAAAAGACCCCAAAGATATGCAACCATATTCTGCCGAACCGTTTATTTCTCAATGGATAGAATATGAAGGTTGGGGTAACTGTTATGTAGAGATATGCAACCCGGGAAATCAACCCCTTGATTTAAGTGACTATATGTTCGCAAATTTTTGGAAGACACCAAATCCGGCAGATCTTATTCGAGGTTATTCGCGGCCGGAAGATTGGAGTAATAGATATCTTAAATACATTCCTGGATATAAATGGGTTGATGAAGAAACCTGGCAAGTAGAACCCGGTACTGTTACTCAGGATCTTAATGTGAATCCAATGGTTATGGGTGGAGATGTATTCGTTATGGGAGGATTTGAGTCTGTTGGAGAAATAAAGCCTCAGAGCAATGCTGATTTTTGGAAATCAATTATTCTCCCTGAATTGGATGTTAAGTTTGGAGGAGCATCAAATGATTATCTAAAAGTTGAAAATACGTGGAATGAGCCAATGGGTATGTATCTTACAAACATGTGGGGTCACGGAAACTTTTATATATTTAAAATATTAAACGATTCGATTAAACAAGGATTAAAACCTGCAAACGACCCCAACGACTTCGAACTTATAGAAAGTTTTGGAAGTGCAGATGGCTCGGATATATATATTGCAGGAGAACAACTTAGTTATAATACAAATTTTATAAGAAAACCAAGTATTCATAAAGGCAACAAGGAACACGAAGGTTCTTTTGGAACAAATGCTGATGATAGTGAATGGATTGCCACAAACCGTAATGACTATTCAGAGTATGGTTACCCTGGTCAAATGATTATGATGTGCAGCGACCTTGGTAAGCACTTTATGGATCCAGTAACTTCTTATATGTCGACTGTTACATCGGCTGTTTATAAGGTTAGTTCAGGGTATTCAATGCACGAAACTATTAAAGGTCCAAAAACGGGAACTACTGTAGCTGATTTATTAAGCTTACTTTTTAAAGCTAACGAAAAACAGACACTTACCGTTAAAGCAACAGCCGATGGTAACGAATTAACCGGCGATGATGTATTAAGTCTGAACGACACATTGGTTGTACTTTCTGCCGACAGTACAAATACAACAAAGTACATTCTTGAAGTTACCGACGAGGGGTTAAGTTCTGATGCTCTTTTAGTTTCAAGTAAATATACAATTGAAGTACAATCGCAACCAAAAAGTGCAAACGAATCGGCAGAAGCCGGAGCCGGAACAATCGCAGGTTTCGAATATGGAACTTCTTTGCAAACTATTCTTAATAATATAACTGTCCCTGCCGGAGCTACTCTCCAAATGATTGACGGGAATGGTGCTTATGTTCCTTTAAAAATGATGAATTTCGATACCACATACGTAAATGTTACCGTTAACGATAATATCTATTTTGAAGTAACAGCTGAAAATTCAACAACTAAAATTGTTTATCAATTAGCTCCCGAAGTTTCGGAAAAAGATGCATTTATTACTTCTTATGTATATTCTGTCGACCAGAAAAATGTATTGATTAATTATGTACCACGCAGTACAAATACGAAATCATTCTTATCAAATTTAGTTGCCTCGGCAGGCGCTTCGTTAAAACTAATCGACAAGTTTGGATTGGAAAGAGTTGATGGAAGTATTGCTGTTGATGACAAAGTTGTTGTTACATCACAAAATGGAGAAGTAAGTAGAATTTATTTCATCTCAATGCTGGCCGAAAAGTATATTCCTGAAACTACTTATTTAGCATACATTCTGTCGACAAAATATGATGTTAATCAGGTTGACTACATAGTTAATGGAGTTGATGGAGCGACTACAATTGCTGATTTCTACTCAAAAATTACTCCCTCGATGGGGGCAACTGCAATTGTTGTTGACAAAGACGGAAATGAAAAAACATCGGGCGATATTAATGGTGGCGATATGGTTAAAGTTACCTCCGTTGATGGTAAAATCGTAGTAATGTACTCCTTTGGTCCGTTAACTGCTGCCGGAATTGTTGAGACAAACAATATTGCACTCTATCCGAATCCAACTGATGGAAAACTAAACATTAGCGGTGTTGAGCGTGGAAACCGCATTCAGATTTTTAATGCAAATGGTTCAACAATTCGCGATATTATTGCAGGAAATTCTATTGAAGTTGTTTCACTTCAGAAAGAACCTGCTGGTATGTACCTGATTGTTATTAGTGATAATAGCAAATTGTTAGGTCGTTTCAAAGCAATTAAGAGATAGTTTTTAGATAATAAGTCTTATAGTTTTTGTGATAATAGAGCCTGCTATTGGTTAGTAGGCTCTATTTCATTTAGCTTTTACTTATTATTCGAAAATATTAATGTCCGTATAAAACATGAGATTGCTCCGCAGGCTGCTAATGACAATTGTAAATTAATTGCGTGTATTGCGGCTTGTTTGCAAAAAAAGTAATTTTGGCATTCCATAATCTGGCAAGTATCTGAAATTAATGTCACTTTGATGACGAGGAACGAGGAAGAAGTAATCTGAATAATTATCTCGAACATTAGTAATTAATATAGAACATTTGCCGGCAATGTGCCCGATATTGGAGTTTGCGAATTTGGAGAAATAGCATGCGAAATAGAACTGCTCTCGAGAGACAAACAAATACTAACTAAATAATATAACAGCATCATGTTAAAAGGATATATTTTCGTACTAATCACTTTTTTATTTACCAATTTAACTTTTTCTCAAAATATTATTGTTTCTAAAAACGAGGGATCATTAGACGGTGACGGTAGTTCAGTCAGTCCGTTTTTAACAATTACACAGGCAGTTTCGTCAGCAGCCGATGGCGATGTAGTTTATTTAAAAGATGGCGTTTTCAGAGAAACTGTACAAATAGAAAAGTCTAATATTACTATAACTGCTGAGAATGATAGTGTTTTTATTACCGGAACAGATTTATTCGAAGGATTTGAGGATACTGGTAACAGCATATTTAAAGTTTATGCTCCCAACGAAGTAACTCAACTTTTTGTTGATGGCATTCCGCAGGTAAAAGCTAAATACCCAAATCAGCCGGTGGATACTAACCTCTTTAATTTTACCACAATAAATGTTAATTTTTCTGGGAGCTCAATTACATCAAGCGAAATAACTCAACCTGATGGTTTTTTCAATGGTGCAACAGTTTGGATGTTAACTGGTCATAGATGGGTGGCAGGTACCGCAAAAGTTACAGCACACATAGGCAATACATTAAAACTCACCAATGTTTCGTTCGATTACAGGGGCGACGGTATTGCTTTTATAAGCAATTGCAAAAATTGTTTAGATAACGATGGAGAGTGGTACTGGGGCAACGATACTTTATATTATAAAAACAGTACTATCGATATTAATAATAGTGTAGTAGAAGGCAAAACCCGAGAAACACTCTTTCGTATTAAAAATGCTGAAAACATAAAAATAAAGGGTGTAAACGGTTACGCCGGAAATATACTTTTTGAAAATACCAAAGGCTGTAAATTAAGTAATGGCAATTTTAAATATTTAACCGACTATGATTACATTAAAAAAGGATCGAGTTATGCCAGAGCGAGTTCAGGAAGTATTACTTCCTATGGTTTAGGCGTAGCACTGTTTGGCGTTGGCGATACGGTTTCGAATTGTGAAGTTTCGTGGAGTGCTGGTGATTGCATTACTCAATATGGATCGAAAAATATAGTTTTACGTTCTACAATACACGATGCTAATTATCGTGCTACAGATTGTTCGGCACTTACTATTTGTGGCTATCAAAATAAAATTCTCAGATGCGAGATTTACAATGCCGGCAGAGATTTAATATCGGCAGGAAAGGCCAGGAAGTTTAAAATACAGTATAATAAACTATACCGGTGTGGGCTTCTGGCGTGGGATCTTGGTATTATTTATACCTGGGGCGCAGACGGAGAAAACGGAGAAATCTCATTTAACCACATTAGCGAAGCATATTCTGGCAACCCAGATCCAACATGGGGCGCTGTTGGGGTTTATCTCGACAATGGCTCACGCAATTACCTGGTTCATCATAACGTAATTCACGATATAAAAGGGATGGGAATACAATATAACTACCCGGCATACAATTTACGCGCTTATAATAACACAATATTCAGAACAATCAGAGATATGGGGTTTGTTGGTAGCGATAAACCCGGGTTTACCGTTGGGAAATGTAAAATGTATAACAACTATAGCGATAAACGTTTGCTGAGTAATAGTTGGGTGGATAACAAAAAGAATGTCGTAAGGAGTACTGATTATTTACAAGATCGTGATAATGGTAATTATATGTTGAAACCAAATTCGACATTAATTGATTTAGGTATGGATATTGACGAGCTAAGAAGTATCCCATTTTCGGGGAAAGCGCCTGATATTGGAGCTTATGAATATGGAAGAATTCCGTGGACGGTTGGTCCCGACTCGGAAATTGAAGTTGCCAACGATTATTATTGTTTAAAAGACACGGCAGGAAATGTTTTGCGCGGAACTCCGATGGTGCTGGGTAAAAGTTTAGCTGAATCGGTAACTTTCGCAACCGATGTTAATAATTGGAAAACAATAAAAAACAATGGATTTAATACAATTAGAGTTTGCTGGGTAGATCCTTGGTATAAAGACCGTGGCGAAGAGAACTGGACCGTTTCTGAAGTTCTTCCGTATTTCGATAAATGTGTGCAAAATGCCACCGAAACAGGAATGAATGTCATCATAAATTTTAATAATGTTAATGCTCAGCAAAATTACGATACAGATTTTAATTTTGAATTGGAAAAAGAATTTTGGGATTCTATCGCACCCCGATACAAAGACAACGAACTTGTTTTATACGAAATTGTGAGTGAGCCAACTTCTAATATGAGCGATTATTTAAACTCCTCATTTAAACAAAACCTTCTAGATATTTATAAAACTATTCGTGTGGCAGCACCCAATAGGGAGATTCTGATGTTTAGCTTTGGTTCTATTAAAACAGATATAATTAACATTGTTAAATATTACAAAGATTCAATAGACTGGGATAAAACTTCGGTGGCATATCACATGTATAATACTAACAGCAGTTATGCAATAAGAGCTTTAATGGGTAATTATCGTGTAATTTGTACCGAATGGAATTATAATCATGTAGGCAAAATCCCCGGGAATAGTAAAATTCAGGAAGTTGATGGTTATAAACAGAATTCTCAAGCTCTCGAGAAGTTAGGTTCCAGTTGGATAGATTGTCGCGATTGGGATGATACAACACTTAACGAAATGGACACACTGATTTTTGATGCACGAACCAAAGGCTACTGGTGGGGCAAACCGGTTGCAGGTGTGCGAGTTACAGGAATTAAGCTTTTACACGACAGTGTTACAATAAATTGGAATTCGACGAAACAATTAACTGCAATTGTGTCACCGGCTCTTGCCGAAAACCAGAATATAATCTGGACTTCATCAGATACCGTTAGTGCCACTGTAAATCAAGAGGGAGAGGTAGCTTCAAAGGTGTCGAATGTTGATTTGACGACAATTACAGCCACTTCTGCTGATGGAGGTTTTTTGGCAACATGTATTGTTAAAAATATAAAACCAGAGCAAAAACGCCCTTACCCACAAGATTCAGTACATGTAATTCCGGGGGTAATTAATGCAACACATTTCGACATGGGTGGCGAAGGAATTGGTTATCACGATTACGACGAATTAAACAATGGCAACGGGATTCGGCAAGATGAAGCCGTTGATACAGAGTTCCGGATTAAAGAAGGCTCGATTGGAGGTATACAAACCGGAGAGTGGCTGGAATATACAATTGATGTTCAGGAAGAGGGAAATTATACTTTCAAAATTCTATTTGCAACTCCTTCGCGCTCTGGCAAATTTCATATAACAATGAATGGAATAGATGTAACCGGAATTACAGATGTAAGAATTACCGGCGACTTTAATAAATTCAAGTCAACTACAATAGAAAATATAGCTCTTGAAAAAGGTGAACAAATTATGCGCATATCTTTCGATTATGCATTTTATAATATGGGAACCATCTCCATTAGCAAATCAACTGGATCTTATACCGGAATAAATAATCAGCAGAAAAATATTAAAGTTTTTCCAAATCCGGCACAAAACAAACTTTCGGTTACGGGTTATCAATTAATCAATAATTATTGCATTCAAACTATTAGTGGGCAGATTGTTAAAAAAGGTGATTTTTTAAATTGTCCAACCATCGATATTGCTTCTTTGCCAAGAGGGAACTATCTGGTTTTTTTTAGAGGAGATTGTTTTAATATCGCTAAAAAAGTTATTAAACTTTAGCCTGAATTATTCATGAACTTTTGTTATAACTTCGGAAAAAATAGTTTCTGAATAATTAAGAATATGTAACAATAAAATATTTTATTGAATATGGCACAAATTATCTGTGTAATATTTCAATGATTCGTTTTTTCGTTTACATTTGCTATCGATGTTTAATTGGCTAACTAAAAAAGAACTTAAATCGGGAAACCCGGAGGCTTTTAAAGAGGTTTTTCGTGTGTTGTACCCACGTTTAAAAGGGTATTGCAGGCTTTTTGTTCATAATGAAGACCAGATTGAGGATATTATTCAAGAAAGTTTTATTACACTTTGGGAGAAGCACGATACTATCAAACC
>JALUZN010000262.1 GCA_027011835.1 Draconibacterium sp.
TGCCGACGGAGCTCTCGGGTCGCGAGGAGCACTTCTTTTAGATGAATATTCCGACGACCCCGGCAACAGTGGACTGCAGGTTATGACACAAGAGTACTTCGATAAAGTTTGTCGACTTGCATACGATAATAATTATGCTGTGGCTACTCATGCAATTGGCGACAGTGCCAACCGGCTTGTATTAAATACATATGGGCAGTTTTTAAAAGGGAAAAACAACCGGCGATGGCGAATTGAACATGCTCAAATTATTAACCAAAACGATTTTAAAAAGTTTGCTCAGTTTTCGGTTGTTCCATCTGTTCAGGCTACACATTGTACATCGGATATGTATTGGGCCGAAGATAGAGTGGGGAAGGAGCGAATAAAGGGAGCATATGCCTACCGCACTCTGTTAAAACAGTTGGGTTGGTTACCCAATGGAACCGATTTTCCGGTTGAAAATATTGAGCCACTTTATACGTTTTACGCCGCTGTTTTTCGCACCGATAAAAAAGGTTGGCCCAAAGGTGGGTGGCAAAAAGAGGAGGGATTAACACGCGAACAAACTTTACGCTCGATGACAATTTGGGCGGCAAAAGCATCGTTCGACGAAACCGAAAAAGGAACAATAGAACCGAGGAAATGGGCCGATTTTATTATTCTCGATACCGATTTAATGACCGCATCACCAAAACAGGTTTTAGATGCTAAAATTGAAAGTACATGGATTGCGGGCGAAAAAGTGTTCGAACTTTAATGCTACCAAATTAACTATATGCACAGCATAGATATTTAGCAGTAAAAAATATGGATTAATCCGGTGTATCTGGCATTTGCTCGTTTTTATTTTTAGACCGATTCCCTGAAATATCTTTTACATGCAAGTCAATTTGCGGAAATGGTATCTCAATGTTGTGTTCAGCAAATGTGTTATAAATTCCCACAGCAACATCGCTTTTTGCAGATAATCCAAATTCGAAGTTTACCCAAAAAAGCAATCTAAAATCGAGCGAACTGTCTCCAAAACCTTCGAAAAGTGCCCGTGGTGGTGGATTTTGTTCCACATGAGGATGGTCGAGAGCAACACGCTCAATCAGTTTTAAAACAATATTTGGGTCGCTGCCATAGGCAACACCAACTTTTACTTCCATACGTTTTCGGCTGTCGGAAAGGGTCCAGTTTATTAAATCATTCGAAATAAGATTCGAATTTGGCACAACAACTTCGGCACCATCGTAAGTAATTACATTGCTGGCCCGAACTCCAATATCTTTTACTTTACCAAGTAGATTGTTTACCTCAACAGTATCGCCAACTTGTATGGGGCGCTCGAAAATTAAAATTAATCCCGAAATAAAATTTTGTACAATATTTTGTAATCCAAAACCATACCTACACCAAGTGCACCTGCCAACAAACTCAGCTTACTTAGCTCGATACCTGTTGCAGAAAGGGCAAACATAATACCGAGTGTTACCAGAAAAATACGAAACATCATTGATATTGCTGCCGGAAATCCCCGGGGAAGCTTCATTTTCATCAATATTTCTCCTTCAATAATTGTTTTAACAAATACAGAAATAAGGTAAGTGATGTAAAGAATAATTCCGAATAGCAAAACATCGGAGAGCGAAAAAGCGATGGTTCCTACTGTAATATCAGAAGTTAAAATTCCCGACATCCAGTTGCTGAACGGAGTATCGATTTCAAAAATACGAAGAATGGCTTTTGCCCATACAAAAAAGATAATAATATGGATAACTTTTGATCCTCGCTTGTCGATAACTTCACCATATTTAAACGCGATATCGGGGTATCTTAAATTTAATAACGTTGTTGTGGCAAAATATATATTTACTAAGATACGAACATAACCATATGCAATCATTGTAATAACAGCAGTTCGTATACCTATTTTTATAAATAAAACGGAAAAGTTTTCGAACCCAAAAATGTTTCCGATAAATGCGGCAGCGTAGGTAATAAGCATAAACGGAAGAAACTTTTTTGCCATCTTCGAAAATTTCGATTTGCCCGAAAGGTCTCGCTCTTTGTAAATCGATAAGAAAGGTAAAAGTAACAAAAGAGCCATAGCTGTTTCGAAAAGAAGATAGAGTCGGGAATAGTCGCCAAGATACCAGATAACAACTTCTAAAACATTTAAAATGAGAAGAATTAATAATGTAACTAAAAGTTTTCGCCCTGTTTTGTCAATAAATTTTCGAAGAATTAAACTCAGAGAAAAGGTAATTACAATGAAAAAGAAATCGGAAAGCAGTGTGGGAATATATGGGAAGAAGAAAATCCAAAGAGCTAATGCAAGCGAAAAAATAATTTCCCCGGGATTTTTTATTAAAACACGTTCTATTTTAACAAATCCCGGCATGTTGCTGTCGTAACCTAACGC
>JALUZN010000263.1 GCA_027011835.1 Draconibacterium sp.
GAAACACATCATGGAACAAGTAAGGCTAAATATTTCTTTTTAAAATATAAGGAAGAAAATCAAGGCACGAAAATTGATGAAAAGGCGTTTACTTATCCGGGGCCACTGCCAAAATCGAAAGAAGCTGCTGTGGTTATGTTGGTTGATGGCATTGAAGCTGCATCGAGAAGCTTGCCCGAAAAAACGTACACAATTTTGCGCGATTTAATTGAAAAAATGATTGATCAGAAAATTAATGATAAGCAGTTGGATAACTCGAATCTTACTTTTAACGATATTAAGATTATTAAAGAAACGTTATTGGAAAAATTAATTAATATTTATCACATCAGAATTGAATATCCGAAAGAGGAGGGAAAATAAAAATATTAAATTTGCAATTCTGAAAACAGTCTTATTGTAGAAGAAAATATGAAAACATTAAAATTAGCACTGCTGTTAATTGCAGCAGTTACAATCTTTCAAAGTTGTAAAGAAGATACGCCGGAACCACCGGCAAAAGAGGAGTTGACCACAACACAAAAGGTTAATATTTTTATTAAAGATGCTATGTCGGATATCTATTTGTGGGCCGACAAACTGCCTGATATTGATGAAAAAGCAGAAACTGATTCGAAAGAATATTTTGACAAATTGTTATATACCGACGATAAATGGTCGTTTATTACCGACGATATTGATGCTTTGGAAAACAGTTTCGAAGGAATTGAAAAATCGTACGGATGGTCGCTTACTTTTGGGCGGTTTTCGAACACAAATAACATCTTCGCGCTGGTAGAATATGTCTATCCAAACACTCCGGCTGCCGAAGCAGGATTGAAACGCGGCGATATAATTGTTAAAATTGGTAATGGCGATATTACCGACGACAATTATAAAGATTTATTGCATAACGATGAACTCGTCATAAAGCTTGGTGTGTTGGGTGAGGGTGGCATTTCATTGGGCAGAGCAGTGAGTATGACTGCTAAAGAATTGAACCTCAATCCGGTGGTTTTTACAAAAATTATTGAACACGGCGGGAAAAAGATTGGATACCTTTTTTATGCACAGTACATTTCGAATTACAATACAAGTTTAGATACAGCTTTTCAGCGTTTTATGGATGCCAATGTTACCGACCTTGTTTTAGATTTGCGCTACAACCCGGGCGGTGTAACTTCGGCAGCCCGCCATTTATGCAGCTCTATTGCTCCGGCTGATGTTGTCGAGGCCGAAAGAAAACTGGTTACATTTCGCTGGAACAATAAGTACCAAACATACTGGGAAAGCAATAGTGTAAACCAACAACTTAAAATTAATTTCGATAGCGAAGTTCCTCATAAAATGGATTTGCACAATTTATATGTTTTAACAGGGAATGGTACTGCTTCGGCTTCCGAATTGTCGATTACAGGACTTAAACCGTATATGAATGTTACAACAATTGGCGAAACAACCTATGGGAAATATACAGCTTCTGTTACGTTGAAACCGAAAGATATTTACGATAACAGTCTATATTATAGTGAGTTTGACAACTGGGGCATTCAGCCGATTGTTTTACGTTATGCCAATTCGCAGGGCGTAACCGATTTTAAAGATGGCTTTGCTCCCGATATTGAAGTTGAAGAGGACTTGTTTGAAGGAATTCCTTTGGGGAATAAAGAGGAGAAATTACTACGGGTTGCATTAAAAGAGATTACCGGAGTTGAAGTAGTTTCGAAAGCAATTAAAAGTGCAGTTGTGCATCCCGACTTTACTGTTATCGACCGTGGTTTTTCGAAATACGATAAAAACAAACGTGAAGTTGTTATCGATAATTCGGAAGATTTACTTTTCCGCTGATTTTGTTTCTAACAAGATAGTTTTTAGGTGCTGTTTATTACATTTCAGGTCGAATTTTCTCTACATATAATTTGTAAAATTGCTCTTTAATCTCGTCGCGAACGCGGTGATATTCGCTTTGTATAAACTCATCGGTTCCGGTTGCATCCGAAGGGTCGTCGAAACCAATGTGGAGGCGATTTTTTACTTTCCCCGAAAAAACCGGGCACACCTCGTTGGCTCCTCCGCAAACGGTAATTACATAATCCCACTCCTCGTTTAAATACTTTTGAACCGGATCGGAGGTGTGGTGACTAATATCAATTCCCAGTTCGGCCATTACTTTTACGGCTTGCTGGTTTAATTTTCCCGATGCTTCGGTACCTGCCGACTCAACTACCAACGAATTGTCGAACGATTTCATAAAACCTTGTGCCATCTGACTGCGGCAACTATTTCCTGTACATAAAATTAAAATTTTCATCTCATTATAATTTTTATTTTCAAAGGTATTCGATGCGCCATTGGCATCCCTTCGGGATAACTCGCTCTAGAATGATTTTCTTGTGTGACAATTATTT
>JALUZN010000264.1 GCA_027011835.1 Draconibacterium sp.
CATTTCGGCCTCAACTTTATCGGAATCGTATTTTGCTTTTCCCACACCAATTGTACTTCTCTCTTCGTCGATAATTTTTATTAAATCGCCCTTTTTAAAATCGTTTTCTATTTTAACAATTCCAACCGGTAACAGACTCACCGCTTTTTCAGAATTTAATGCATTTACAGCTCCTTTATTAATAATTACCACACCTTTCGTAAAACCGTCGGAGTACCCAATCCATTTTTTAATTCCCCTGTTTTGTTTCGAATTGGGAACAAACTTTGTGTGGTTTAAATCTTTTTTTGTGTCGAGCAAATCGATTAAAACATTTTCGGCAGTACCATTTGCAATGTGCACCCCAATTCCATCGCGTGCCACTTTTTTTGCAATTCTGAATTTTGTAAGCATTCCGCCCCGCCCAAAATCGGACTGTTCGCCCGAAATTGCATTCTCCGGCTCTTTTTCGTCAAAATGAATCTCCTGAATAAGTTCCGCTGCATCATTGTTGGGGTGTTCGCTGTAAACACCATCTACATTGGTAAGCAAAACAAGAGCTTCCGACCCGACCATTGAGGCAATTAACCCCGAGAGTTCATCGTTGTCGGTAAACATCAATTCGTTTACCGAGATGGCGTCGTTTTCGTTTACAATGGGCACAACCCCGTTCTCCAACAAAGTTGAAAAACAATTCTTCATATTGAGGTAGTGTTTGCGGCTCGAGAAATTCTCTTTTGTTGTAAGTACCTGCGCGCACACTAAATTGTGTTCGTTAAAAAAGTCGGAATAACGGCTGATTAGTTTTACCTGTCCGAGTGCCGACCAAAGTTGGCGTTGCGATACCGAATCGGTTTTTTTTGCAGGTGCAAGAACAGCCCGTCCTGCCGCAACTGCACCCGACGAAACCACCACCACTTCAACGCCATTTTTCTGCAAAAAGGCAACCTGATCGACCAAATGGGCAATGCGCGAAACATTAAGCGTTCCGTCGGATTTTGCTAAAACATTGCTGCCAATTTTTACCGTTATTTTTTTATATCGAAATTGCATTAATGCGGTTGTTAATTGTCAATCTTATTAAAAGATGCCATAATTCCCTGTATCAGCGACGAGCTAAAACCCTTGTGTTCCATCTCGTTGAGACCGGTAATTGTTACGCCGCGCGGAGTAGTTACTTTGTCGATTTCGCGTTCGGGATGGTTGCCCGATTGAAGTACCAGTTCGGTGGCACCTTTTACGGTTTGAGCAGTAATTAGCTGTGCCATTTCTGCCCCGAATCCGATTTCTATTCCTCCTTGCATTGCCGCTCTGATGTAGCGAAGTGCATAAGCAATTCCGCACGACGAAAGTACGGTTGCCGCCGCCATTAACTCTTCGCCAATCTCAACTGTTTTTCCCAATTTGTTAAACAGGTCGATTACATATTTGCGGTGTGGCTCGCTGTTTCCGTTTGCCGAGATACAGGTTAACGACTCTTGCAAAGCGATGGCTGTATTTGGCATCACTCTAAAAATGGGGACCTTGGCACCGGCCATTTCGTTGAGTTCGTTTATACCAACACCGGCAACAATTGAGATAAATATTTTATTAGAATTTAACTCTGTTTTTATTTCATTAATAACCCCTTCGACGTGGTAGGGTTTTACCGCAACAATAATTACATCGGCATTTTTAACCGCTTGCAGATTATTTTGAAAAGTGTTAATTCCCAACTCTTTAAATTTGTCGAGTGTACTCTCTTTTCGATCGGAAACAGAGATGTTGGAAGCTGAAATAAAACCCGATTTTTCTAACCCGATGGCAATTGCACCACCCATATTTCCTACTCCGATAATTGTTATTTTTTTATTTTCCATAATTTAGTATTTATATGGTTAACGGCTAAAGCCGGTTTTTTTATTCTTCTGTTTCACCGCCCTAAAGGACGGTGTAAGATTTATTTTAATATTCTCTTTTTTCATTATTGCACCATGCTTTAGCTTGGTGATATTTTAGATTGCAAGATTCTTGGCTTTAGCCTTTAAGAACCTTAAAACCATATTTTGTTATAAACTCATTATATTCTTCATCCCAAGTTTTCTTTTTATGATGTTCTTCTTGATTTGAAATATAATTCCTTACAGTATCAACTTGAGATTCACTCACACTTACGGCGAAATACTCTTTTTGCCAATTTAATTTATTTTGGTTCATATTGGTTTTGTTGAACCAAAAAGAAGATTCTCCTTTTATTAGCTGCATGACTTTTTCAATTGTTTGGTCATTCTTCAATCGAAAAAGACAATGCACATGGTTGTTGTGACCTCCCACTATTTCCATTAAGATATCTTTCCCCACCGCATTTTTATGAATGTGTTCAAATAAGTCTTGTCTCACATTCTCAATTAATATCGGCTGTCTATTTTTGACACTCCAAACTGCATGAATCCATATTTTTACGTAAGACATATTCTTAAAGATTAATGGCTAAAGCCGTGTTCCTACCTTATATTTATCACCGCCCTAAAGGACGGTGTAAAATTATATTCACTAATTATCCTTTATCTTCAATCTCTTATTTTACACCATGCTTTAGCTTGGTGATATTTTAACTTAAACATTTTTTAGCTTTAGCCTTTAACTTTTTCTTCCTTCAAAATTAACCAATAACGCCAATTTTAACTACCCTTAATAATCACCGCCCTAAAGGACGGTGTAAAATTTATTTTTTGTTATTATTCTTTCTTTTTATTCTGCAACCTCCTTTAACGCTTTTTTAAAAGCAGCCAAAAACTGGTCGGCCTCCTGAATTGTTAAATTCAGTGGCGGGAGCAACCGTATTATATTTTGCCCCGAAACTCCGGTAAAAATACCAAAATCAAACAAAAGTTTTTGTCGAAGCGATTTTATCGGAGATTTAAACTCCAGTCCTATCATCAATCCTCTTCCGCGAACTTCGTAATTGTCGCTTATTTCTGACAATTTCCCCATTAGATATTTCCCCATAATTTCAGCGTTTTCAACGAGGTCTTCATCGTTAATAACATCGAGAACTGCAATTGCTGCCGAGCATGCCAGATGGTTTCCGCCAAATGTCGTTCCCAACATTCCAAACCAGGGCTCTATTTCGGGACGAATTAAAACGCCTCCAATCGGAAACCCGTTCCCCATTCCTTTTGCAACCGTAATCAGGTCGGGTTGTATATTCGAATATTGAAAGGCAAAAAACTTTCCACTACGTCCGTATCCCGACTGAATTTCGTCTAAAATCAGAAGTGCTTCGTATTTTTCGGTCAAGCTTTTTAGCTCACCTAAAAAGTTATTTTCAGGAATGTTTATTCCGCCAATTCCCTGAATTCCCTCTATAATTACTGCTGCAACGTCTCCTTTTTTTAATGTTTCTTCGGTTGCCTGAATATCGTTAAAAGGTAAAATAATTGCATTATCGGTTTCGTTAACCGGGGCAATAATTTTTGGATTGTCGGTAATGGCAACTGCAGCCGAGGTTCGTCCGTGAAATCCTTTTTTATAGCTGACGATTTTCTTTTTACCGGTAACAAACGAGGCCAGTTTAATGGCATTTTCGTTGGCTTCGGCACCCGAGTTACAGAGGAAAAGCTGATAGTCGGGGCAGCCTGAAAGTTTCCCCAGTTTTTCTGCCAGCTCGCTTTGCAACGGGTTTTGCACCGAATTGGAATAGAACCCAATTTGCGACAATTGTGTCGAAATTTTTTCGACATAATGTGGGTGGCTGTGGCCGATTGAAATAACGGCGTGCCCGCCATATAAATCGAGGTATTCATTCCCGTTCGAATCCCATAACTGGCAACCTTTTGCTTTTACCGGAGTTATATCGAATAGCGGATATACATCAAATAACTTCATACTCTTTCAATTAACGGCTAAAGCCGGTTTTTTTATTCCTTTGTTTCACCGCCCTAAAGGACGGTGTAAAACTTATATTTTTGTTTCCTTATTAATTTCTGCTTTATTTCTTTTATTAAGCCACCATAAGGACGATGTAATTTAAAATGCCACCGGCTTTAAATTCAATCCGGCTTTTTCGTTAAGTTCAAACATCAGGTTCATATTTTGAACTGCCTGTCCTGATGCACCTTTTACAAGGTTGTCGATTAAACTTATCATTATTAATTTGTTGCCGTGTTTCTCGAGATAAATCACCACTTTGTTTGTATTGACAACCTGTTTTAATGCCGGGTTTTTATCGACAACAAAAACAAACGGGTGACCGGAATAGAACGAGCTGTAAATCTCTTTTGCCTCTTCAACTGTTCCTCTGAATTTTGTATAACACGAAGTAAAAATACCCCGTGTGTGGTTTCCGCGAATAGGTACAAAGTTAAAATCGTTGTCGAACGTTGGTTGCAACTGTTTTATGCTTTGCAAAATCTCATCCTCGTGCTGGTGCTGGAATATTTTATATGCCGACAAATTGTTGTTCCGCCAGCTAAAATGCGATGTTGAAGTTGGGTTTTGTCCGGCTCCGGTTGACCCGGTAATTGCCTGAACGTGAACCTCGTCGGTTAATAAGTTATTTGCAGCAAGAGGTAAAAGTGCCAGTTGAATTCCGGTAGCAAAACAGCCTGGATTGGCAATCTTACGGGTAGTTTTTATTTTCTCGCGATTTATTTCCGGCAGCCCGTAAACAAAATCGTTCCCGGCTCTTTTTAGTCTGAAGTCGTGACTTAAATCAATAACTTTTAGCGATTCCGGCAAAGTGTTTTCTTCCATAAACTCCTTCGATTTGCCGTGCCCCATACAAAGAAAAATAACGTCAACCGTTTCGAAAGGCATTTCGGCAGTAAACTCCAAATTTGTTTCGCCTAACAAATCGATATGAACATCGGAAATTAAGTTCCCTGCATTGCTTGAGCTCTGTACGAATCCAATTTCAGTATCGGGATGATTAATTAAAATGCGTAATAACTCTCCGGCTGTGTACCCGGCTCCTCCTATAATTCCTGCTTTTACCATTTAGTTATTGTTTTATTTTTCTGAATTATGAATTTTGATTAGTCACGAAGGTATGCCTATGGCAGAATCACGATTTCAGATTTTTCTTTCCATCGAAATTCGACATTCGTTATTCATCATTCGACATTCATTTTCAAGTTTTAGAATTACGAATTTCGATTAGAGAATCTCGATTTCAGATTTTTCTCCATCAACATTCGTTATTCGTTATTCATCATTCGACATTCATTTTTTACTATTTCGTTTAGCCGTTTCAATGCTTTTTACAAATATCGAAATCAATTCGTTGTTTTCAGAATAACAAATATCCAATAGTTTTTCATTTTCGGACAGCTTAGCATATTTTATAATTTTAATAATTATAAATGTTTCACGAAGTTCCTTTAAACAAATCCCCATTTTATGAATAAAATCCTTTGTCGATTCTACCGCCTGTGCTTCACCATAATTTAGTGCAGGTGATGTTGCTGACCGGATAAGTTGCTTGTTTAGATGATTCCCTGCAATTGATTTATTTAGAAAGCCAGACAATTCAATAATTCTTACAGAAAACCATATTAACCGTTCTTCTAAATCATATTTATCCATAACATACTATTTTAAATGTCGATAAATTGCGGTTCTATTTTTTCTTCCATCGACATTCGACATTCGCGATTCATCATTCGACATTCAATTTAATATTCTGAATTCTGAATTACGATTTCAGATTTTCCCCCATCGAAATTCAACATTCGTTATTCAACATTCGATATTCATCATTCATTTTTAAGTTTTAGAATTACGAATTTTGATTAGAGAATCACGATTTCAGATTTGTTCTTCCATCGACATTCGTTATTCATCATTCATCATTCGACATTCATTATATTTTTTAGAATTTTGATTTCAGATTTTCTTCCATCGACATTCAACATTCGATATTCAACATTCTAATCCTATATTTCCTTATTAACGACTTTATAAATTTTTAGTGAGTTCGACATTATTTTAGTAAATCCCTTAATGTCGTCGGCTGTCCAAGCCGTTACGGTTTCGCCATATTCGCCAAACCCTGCATTCATCAGGTCGTGTTCCGACTCAATCCCAATCAAATCGAAATGATAAGGTTTTAGTTTTACAATTACTCTCCCTGTTACATTTTCCTGCGACGACTCTAAGAATGTTTCAATATTACGCATTACCGGTTCGTGGTACATTGCTTCGTGCAGAAACATTCCATACCAGTTTGCCAGTTGCTCTTTCCAGTAAGTCTGCCATTTTGTAAGCGTATGTTTTTCTAATAACTGGTGTGCTTTTATGGTAATCATCGGGGCGGCAGCTTCGAATCCCACGCGGCCTTTAATTCCAATAATTGTATCGCCCACGTGAGTGTCGCGACCAATGGCATATTTCGATGCAATTGCTTCGAGGGCTCTAATTATTTCCGGTCCGCTTTCGTAAAACTCGCCATCAAGCGAAACTAATTCGCCCTTTTCAAACCCAAGTTCGATGGTTTTTTCTTCGGTAGCTTCCAACTGACTTGGAAATGCTTCTTCGGGTAAATTGGTACTCGATTTTAGTGTCTCTTTTCCACCTACGCTTGTTCCCCACAGACCCTGATTTATGGAGTACTCCATTTTTGTAAAGTCGGCTTCGAAATTAAATTTCTTTAAATAATCAATCTCCTCCTGCCGGCTTAAAAGCAAGTCGCGTGTTGGGGTTATAATTTCTATCTCGGGTGCGAGAACCTGAAAAGTGAGGTCGAAACGAATCTGGTCGTTTCCGGCACCGGTACTGCCGTGTGCAATGTACGACGCTCCAATTTTCTTAGCGTACTCGATGGTTGCAATGGCCTGAAAAACACGCTCCGAACTAACCGAAATGGGATAAGTATTGTTCCGCAAAATATTTCCGTAAACCATATACCGTATGCTTTTTTCGTAGTATTCGTCGGTTACGTCGAGTGTAACGTGCTCTTTTGCACCAAGTTGATAGGCACGCTTTTCAATGGCCTTTAGTTCATCGTCGGAAAAACCGCCGGTATTTGCTATGGCCGTATAAATCTCAAATCCTTTTTCCTCTTTTAAATATTTAACGCAGAACGATGTGTCTAAACCTCCGCTAAATGCTAAAACTAATTTCTTGCTCATAATTTATTTTTTTTGAAAAAGAGTGGAAATTGCATTCGAATCCAATTTAAAACTATTCATTTGCTGCTTTTTAAACTATTTTCCTTTATTAATGCAACACCACTCTTTTGTAATTATTACTATATCAATCCAAAAAACTTTTTCTTTCTTTTTTTACCCACCGGGTTTAATTTTTGAATGCTTTCAAGCAAACTTCTCTTTCTTATTCCGTTTCCGTTTTTAAAGTCCGGTTTTTCCCACTCGGGGTTGTATAGCATTCCCGTACAGAGGCACTTTGTTCTACCGGTACGTTGTAAAATGTCGTGGTTTATACAACTTTTACACCCTTCCCAAAACAGGTCGTCATCGGTTAGTTCAGAGAATGTAACCGGTCGGTAACCCAATTCGTGGTTTATTTTCATTACTGCCAAACCGGTTGTTAACCCAAATATTTTTGAATTTGGGTATTTTTTGCGCGAGAGCTTAAACGCTTTTCGTTTTATCTCTTTTGCCAATCCAATACCACGGTATTTATTTGTAACAATTAATCCCGAGTTGGCAACAAAACGTTTCCCTTCCCACGATTCGATGTAACAAAACCCGGCAAATTTCCCATTGTCGAGTGCTATTATTGCTTTCCCGTCTTTTATCTTCCCCGAGAGGTATTCGAATGTGCGTTTTGCAATTCCGGTACCGCGCTCTTTCGAGGCGGTTTCAATTGCATTATTTATATCATCAATATATTTAATGTGCTCCTCTCCCGCAATCTCAATTTCAATATCTTCTAACTTCTTCATCAAAAAAACAGTTATAACTTTTCTTTTAGTTTGGGCATTATTTTTATTAATGCTTGTATTAAATCTCCTTTCGAAATGCCTTCGCGCTGAACAATTAAAATGGTGTCGTCGCCGGCAATAGTTCCCAAAATTTCCCACGAATTAGCTCCGTCGATAACAGCAGCAATACTGCTCGCATACCCCGGCATTGTACGTAAAACAGCCAGACTGCCGGAAAAATTTAAGTCTTTAAATCCGTCGGCTAAATAATTTATCCGGCTTTGCTGTGCAGGTCGATTGTTTGTTTCATTCTCAGGGATTGAATAGACATAACCTTTTACCGGGTGCGGAGATTTTGCTACTTGAAGCATTTTTAAATCGCGCGACAAAGTTGCCTGTGTTAAATTGAAGCCATTTTGCTTTAATTTAACCAGTAATTCATCCTGACTATGAACGCTCTCGTTCAAAATAATTTTCCGTATTTCAAGTTGTCGTTTTGTTCTCTCCTTCATAATGAATAAATATTCATTTTAGATGCAAAAATATAC
>JALUZN010000265.1 GCA_027011835.1 Draconibacterium sp.
GAATGATACAAATAATTGAGTTTCGATTATTTTATTTCATTCTTTCTTTTTAACATTTTGTTGTTGATTGATAACTTGATAGTTAACTTTAAACAACTTCTATGAATAAAACACCCGCTAATCGAACGTAAAGTTCGAAATAAAGCAGATAAAATTTTTAATAATTTTAATTAAGCGGCCACGTTCGAAAACGCTTCGTTTAAAATGTCGGGGTATAATTCGCCGAAAGTTTTAAAACACCAGTCGCTTAATTCTTTCAGTTTGTCGGGTTCTACCCAACCAATACATTTTACTAATTCTTTCCTAAAAAGTTCTTCACTAAAACTCACTTTTGGAAGAATTGTTTTTGCATACTCTAACATAGCTCTGTGTTTTAAATTTTACTTCGTTAATATAACACTAAAACAGCAAAAATAGTGTATCAAAAATCACGTTTAACACTAATTAACAGCATCGAAAAACAACTTGTTTTTTATATTACTGATGTGTAGTTTGTTACGAAAAAACCGTTCGATATGTTTAAAAACAGAGTTTTTTTTATGAACAATTTTTACTTTTAGTTTTTAACAGATTGAATAAATGCTGTAATATTCTCACGCAGGCTTCCGTCGTTGGTTAATGCTTTTACAAAAGCACTTCCAATAATTGCTCCTGCGGCATATTTACAGGCGTTAGAAAAGGTTGCCCTGTCTGAAATCCCAAAACCTATGATACAATTATTTTTCAGGTTCATCTGTTTAATACGTTCGAAATAGTCTTGTTGAAAATCTTCAACTTTTTTCCCCGCGCCGGTAGTCGACGACGACGAGACCATATAAATAAATCCTTCCGAAGCTGCATCAATTTCCCGTATTCGTGCCTCCGGAGTTTGTGGCGTAATCAGCAAAATATTGTGCAGGTTGTTTGCATCGAAAACCGGTTTGTATTCAGCCGTAAATTCATCTAAAGGCAGGTCGGGAAGAATTGCTCCATCAATACCAATTTCGGCACATTTCTCGCAAAACTTTTCAACTCCAAATTGGTAAACCGGATTAAAATATCCCATTAAAATAAGTGGTATTTTTACCGTTTCGCGAATGGTTTTTAGCTGCTCGAAAAGCAGATTTAAGTGCATCCCATTTTTCAGTGCCATCTCGCTGCTTTTTTGAATTGTGGGACCATCGGCAGTGGGGTCCGAAAACGGAATCCCAATTTCGATTAAATCAACTCCGCTACTTTCCAGCTCTTTAATAATTGCAACCGTATCGTTTAATTCAGGAAAACCGGCCGTAAAATATACCGATAGAATATTTTCTTTTTTCGTTTCGAAAAGTTGGTTGATTCTATTATTCATATTTGTTGTTGCTTTATTTTTTTTAGTTATCTGTTGTGATTTTTAGAGATTTATTGTGATTTGTTGTTTCCATCAATCCCCACCTAATCACTATTAATCTCCATCAATCACCTTCTTAAAGTTATTTGTTGTGATTTGTAGAGATTTATTGAGATTTGTTGTTTCCATCAATCTCCACTTAATCACTATTAAATCTCCATCAATCACCTTCTTTAAGATATTTGTTGTGATTTATTGTGATTTGTTGTTTGCCATCAATCTCCACTTAATCACTACTTAATCTCCATCAATCACCTTCTTAAAGTTATTTGTTGTGATTTGTCGAGATTTATTGTGATTTGTTGTTTGCTATCATTCTCCACTTAATCACTATTAATCTCCATCAATCCCATTCTTCCTAATACCCAAAATAGTTTAAATAAGTCTCCATATCTTTATTCCCGCTACCCGACAGATTTATTACATTCACATCGTCCGGCTTCATTTTTATTTTATCGAGTGCTGCCAGTGCGTGTGCCGATTCGAGTGCAGGAATAATTCCCTCTTTTTGAGTTAACAATAGTACGGATTTTAGCACTTCTTCGTCGGTTGCCGCCAGATATTTTGCCCGGCCGGTTTTATGTAAATGTGCGTGCAGTGGCCCAATTCCGGGGTAATCGAGTCCGGCAGAAATAGAATAGGGTTCGGTAATTTGTCCGTCGCTGTTTTGCATCAGCATGGTTTTGCTGGCGTGTAAAACACCGGGAGTTCCAACAGTTAAAGTAGCTGCCGTTTCGCCGGTGTCAACTCCTTTTCCGGCTGCTTCCACTCCAATCAGCTCCACCTTTTCATCGTCGAGAAAATGGTAAAAAGCTCCTGCTGCATTACTGCCTCCGCCCACACACGCCAAAATACGAGTAGGCAATTCGTTGCCAGTTTGTGCCCGAAGTTGCTTTTTCATTTCGGCACTAATTACCGACTGAAACCGTGCCACCATATCGGGGTACGGATGCGGTCCAACCACCGAGCCAATAATATAATGCGTGTCTTCCGGGTTGTTAATCCAGTCGCGCATTGCTTCGTTTGTAGCATCTTTCAGCGTTTTATTTCCGCTGTGAACCGGAACAACATCGGCACCCAGCATTTTCATTTTTTTTACGTTTGGTGCCTGCCTCGAAACATCGAGTGCGCCCATATAAACCACACATTTTATCCCTTTAAGCGCACAAACAGTTGCCGTTGCCACGCCGTGTTGTCCGGCCCCGGTTTCGGCAATAATCCGCGTTTTCCCCAGCTTTTGCGCCAGCAAAATCTGCCCGATTGTATTATTTAGTTTATGCGAACCGGTGTGGTTTAAATCTTCGCGTTTTAAAAATATTTTCGAGCCGTAATGTTCCGATAAACGCGCCGCAAAATAGAGTGGCGACGGTCGCCCCACATAATCTTTTAACAACTGCTCAAATTCATCTTTAAACTCAACCGACTCAATTATTTCGAGGTAGCGGCGTTTTAACTCTTCAATGTTTGTGTACATCATCTCCGGAATCCACGCCCCGCCAAAATCTCCGTAATATCCTTTTTCGTTTATCTGAAATTTCATCTCATTTATAATTTATATAGAACAAGCATTTTGTGTGGAAAATACTTTATCTGCTCGTTTCATATTCTGATACTTTCTTAGTTATTTATGGTGATTTGTAGAGATTTATTGTGATTTGTTGTTTTGTCATCAATCTCCACCTAATCACTATCAATCTCCATCAATCACATTCTTACCCGTTTAATAAACTCCTTTAATTTTTCAACATTCTTTACTCCGGCACTTTCTTCGAAACCGCTGTTTAGATCTACTCCTGCAAGTTTTTCGTGTTTAATTTTTTTAATGGCGGATGCATCTTCCAACTCAATTCCGCCGCTTAAAAAAAACGGTGTTTCGCCTCTGTATTTATTTAAAACCTGCCAGTTAAATTTCTGCCCCGAACCACCCGGAACTTCTGTTTTTGTATCGAACAAAAAGTAATCGGCAACTTTTTCGAACGGTTTTGTAGTGGCAAAATTAAATGTCTCGTTCACGTTAAATGCCTTAATCACTTTCAATCCCTGCTTTTTTAAAATAGCACAGGTTTTCGGGTTCTCTTTTCCGTGCAGTTGAATGTATTCGAATCCCAGATTCTTTGCCACTCCCAAAATCTCAAAAACATTCTCATCGACAAAAACGCCCACTTTGGGTTTTTCGGTATCGAACAAACTCATCTCGGGCAATTCTCCAATAAACCGTTTCGAGGGTGCATAAAAAATAAATCCCAACAAATCAATATCAAGCTTTTCAACTTCACTCCTATTTGCTGCGAATTTCATTCCGCACACTTTTATTTTTAGTTTTTTACTCATTACAATACTTCGTTAAATTTTTGTTTCTCGCAAAGCCGCAAAGTCGCAAAGGTTTTATTTTAATTAAAACAAGACAATCGTCTTATTCTTTGTAATTCTCTGTTTATGGAATATTTATAAAACATCCCGAACCGTTATCATAAAATTATATTGCTAACTCCGAAATTAACTTTTTACAAGCTTCGCCCGGATTATCGGTTTTCATAAAAGTTTCGCCAATCAGAAATCCGTTAAACCCGTTTTTGCGCAAATACTGAATGGTTTCGGCATCTTTTAATCCACTCTCCGAAATTTTTACGAACCTGTTGTCAATTAATTTCGATAAATTTACAGAGGTTTCAACATCAACCTCGAATGTTTTCAGATTCCGGTTATTAACTCCCACAATGTCCACAAAATTGTTTATCACAGCCAGCTCTTTTTCGTTATGAATCTCCATCAGCACTTCCATTCCCAACTGTTTTGCTTTTTGTGCCAACTGTTTTGCCTGCTCTTTTCCGAGGCAGGCTGCAATTAGCAAAATTACATCGGCACCAAAAGCTTTTGCTTCCACAATCTGGTATTCGTCAATCATAAAGTCCTTTCGCAGAATTGGAATATCTCTGTTGGTTTCGCGTGCTTTCGAGAGGTTGGCCATTGTTCCTCCAAAATATTCGTAATCGGTTAAAACCGAAAGTCCTGCAACACCTGCCTCCACATAGTCTTTTGTTACCTGCTCTACTTTAACACTGTAATTTATTTCGCCTTTTGATGGCGATTTTTGTTTAAACTCGGCAATTATTCCCGTCGATTTTTCTTTTAACAAATTTGTTTTTAACGAATTACATTTCCTGTTAAAAAGCGGGTAGTTTTCGAGTTTCGAAATGGGAACAACCTTTTTCTGATTGGCAACTTCCTCTTTTTTTGTTGCTACTATTTTATCTAAAATGTTCATTTGGTTCTATTTAACTACTCTGTTACTGCTTTTAATTTTGCCAGGGCACTTCCACTGTTCAGCGATTCGTGCGCCATTTCAACACATTCGAGCAACTCTTTTTCGGGATAAACTATGTTTAAGCCAAGCGCTGCATTTGCCAATACCACACTATTTTGCTCCGTTGTTCCGTTTCCTTTCAAAACATTTATAAAAATTTGCGCTGCCTCTTTAACGGTGGCTCCACCAAATAACTTCTCGGGCTCTGTTTTTGCAAAACCAAAATCGGCTGGCAAAATAGTTGTTTCCTTTTTATTTGAAACAAACCGAGTGCCGGCAGTCAGCGAAACCTCATCGTACCCGTCGATACTATTTACAATTGCAAAGTTAACATCCAATTTCCGATATACATTTTTATAGAGGTCAAAATTCCCGGAATTGTTTACTCCCAACAGTTGAAATTTTGGTTCCGACGGATTAATCATCGGGCCAAGGATATTAAAAAAGGTTGGGAACTTTAGGGCTTGCCGTACCGGAGCAATATTTTTCATTGCCGGATGAAATAGCGGCGCGTGTAAAAAACAGAAATTTCCACGTTCCAAATCGCTTTTTAATTTATCAATATCGTTGCTGAATTTATACCCTAAAAATTCGAGTACATTCGACGAACCACTATTCGAGCTGGCAGCATAATTTCCGTGTTTTGTAACGTTAACACCGGCACCGGCAACTACAAATGCCGCCAAAGTAGAGATATTAAACGTATTTTTCCCGTCGCCACCCGTACCAACAATGTCAATTCCATTGTACGCTGCGAGGTCGGTTTTCAGACTCAGTTCAACCATCGCATCACGAAATCCCGACAGCTCTTCGGCACTTACCGGACGCATTTTAAAAACGGTTAATAACGATGCAAATTCAGGTTCGCTGTAATTCCCCTGACCCACCTTCAATAAAATCTGTTTTGCCTCATCGCGGGTTAGCCGGTTTCCTTCAAACAGGTATTGTAGTATTTCTTTCATAACAAAATATTTTTCTATCACTATTTCCGGGATAACTATTAAGATTGCTTCTTCCTCGTTCCTCGTCATCGCAATGACGTTAATTTCAGATGTTTGTCAATAAAAATAACTTCTTTCGCAAAGCAAGCCCAAACACACACAATTAATATACAATTAGCGTCATTGCGAGCCCAGCGAAGCAATCTTTAAATTTTAACGGACACTAATATTTTTCTATCTATTTTTTATACAACCAGTTTTCAATCATTTTTTCACCCAGTGGTGTAAGTACCGACTCGGGATGAAATTGGACACTCTGCACATCGTACTTTTTGTGTTTCATGGCCATAATCATTCCCTCTTCGTCGTAGCTGGTTACTTCGAAACATTCGGGCAGGTTCTCTTTTTCAACAATCCACGAATGGTAGCGTCCCACTTCAAATGTTTCCGGCAGCCCGTTAAACAGGACCGAACTGTTTTCGGTAGTTTTTACAAAAGTTGCAATTCCGTGCAGTACTTTATTCATATTTTTTATTTTCCCGCCAAATGCTTCGCCAATTGCCTGGTGCCCCAAACAAACTCCGAGGATACTCTTTTGGGGCGCATACGTTTTTATAATTTCGAGGAGTTGCCCCGCCTCTTCCGGAATTCCCGGCCCGGGCGAAAGAACAATTTTGTCGTATTTCTCAATCTCGTCCATCGATATTTCATCGTTGCGGGCTACATCAACTTTTGCTCCCGATATTTTTTTTATGGCATGAACCAGGTTGTAAGTAAACGAATCGTAATTGTCGATGACCAAAATAGATGCCTCTTCTGTCTCTTTTAATTGAGATGGAGTTTGGTTCTTATTTGTTTTTGTATCGTTATCCATTATTTATTTTTTTTATTCTTTTTTTCAACCCTCTTTTAAGTAAGGGAGCGAGGAGGCTCCTAATTAATTTCTTTTGCCATTTCTATGGCCTTTTTTAATGCTGCCAATTTATTGTTCACTTCCTGCAATTCGTTCTCTTCCTGCGAGTCGGCAACAATACCGGCACCTGCCTGGTAAAAGAGTTTGTTGTTTTTGCTGAGAAAAGAACGAATCATAATTGCATGGTTTAAGGTTCTGTCGAAACCGAGATACCCGATGCAACCGCCGTAATAGCCACGATTTTGATTTTCGTATTTATCAATCAGTTCCATAGCTTTATATTTTGGTGCCCCCGATAAAGTTCCGGCAGGAAACGTTTCGCCCAAAACTTTTATCAGGTTTGTTTTGTCGGTAATTTCTCCCGATACCTGCGAAACCAAATGAATAACATGCGAATAAAACTGCACTTCGCGGTAGGTTTCAACTTCAACTTTATTTGCATTTCGGCTAAGGTCGTTTCGTGCCAAATCGACCAACATTACATGCTCGGCATTTTCTTTTGGGTCTTTGCTCAACTGTTCGGCAAGTGCCCGGTCTTGCTCGTCGTTTCCGGTGCGTTTAAATGTTCCGGCAATGGGATGAATAAACGCTTTATTATCGTGAATTCGAATTTGCGCCTCGGGGCTCGAACCAAAAATACGGTAGTTGCCAAAATCGAAATAAAAAAGGTAAGGCGATGGATTTATGGAACGCAATGCACGATATACATTAAAGTCGTCGCCGGCAAACTGTTGCGAGAACTGACGGCTTAAAACAATTTGAAAAACGTCACCACGGTAGCAGTGTTCCTTTCCTTTTGTAACCATCTGCCGATATTCATCGTCGGTAATATTTGATGTTTCGTTACCGAGCAGTTCAAATTTGTTCGTCGAAAAATTTAGATTTACCAAAAGATGATGAATATAATCCATTTGAGACGCCTCGTTTTCGAGCAGGTTTTCAACAATATGAATTATGTTCTTATGGTGGTCGATGGCAACCACGTATTTATAAAAACTGTATTTCACCTCCGGAATTTGGTACTCCTCTTTTTTGTCGGACGTGAATTTAATGCTTTCGAAATGTTGAATGGCATCGAAATTCACGTAGCCAAATAAACCGTTTGCCGGCAATTCTATCTCGGTTGAATCGACATTAAATGTTTTAAAGAATGTATCGAGTTCATTGTCGAGCGTTCTTTTTTCAGAAAGGTTAAATTTCTCTTTTTCAACTCCCGGAAGCTCTTTTTCAACTTCTCCGTTATTTACCGTAAAGTTGGCAATTGGACTAAAGGCGATAAAAGAGTACGCATTTTCGCTTCCGTGGTAATCGGAGCTTTCGAGTAATATCGATTTCGGATAGAGGGTTCGCAGTCGCAGATAGATACTTACCGGAGTAACCGTGTCGGCAAGAATCTTTCGAACTTCAGGTTTAAAATTTAGTGTTTTCATAGTATAAATAATTTAATTTTTCTTTCCTATTATTTTAGGTTAAAAGAGGTGCCTAAAAAAAGCGGCTTATCGTAAATCGATAAGCCGCTTTTTTGCAATAGCATCTTCTCTCTTTACGATTTTTGTAAAAAGTTACTTAGCCACCACCAATTATTTGTTGTTAAATCTCTCATCATTACAATAGTTCTTTTATTTCATTCTTAAGAATCGGCAAATGCTTTTTTATTGTTCCCCAAACTACTCCATCATCAATTTTATCATAACCATGAATTACTCTGTTTCGCATACCGATAATTCTTTTTGCACTCGATATTTTAATATTTTTATCGATTTTCAATAATGCATTCATCGCCTCGCCGATAATTTCCAATTCCCTTTCAACAGCTCTTCTCACCATTTTATTCTTTTGGTATTGAA